>CAZSXH010000084.1:0-4706 GCA_964611015.1 uncultured Muribaculaceae bacterium | reverse complement strand
CAATTAAAATAAATAAGCTTATACAATTTCTTGGAGGTAAAGAAAATATTTTAAAGGTGGAAACTAATATGTCTAGGCTTAAGGTAACTGTAAAGGATACTAGTATAGTTAATAAAGATGCAATTCAAAAGCTCGGAGCTAAAGGTATTGTAGAAATTGATAACCAATTAAAAATCATATTTGACAAAAATGCTAAACAATTAAAAAAGTATATCGAAGAACTTATCTAAGATATACTTTTTTTATTGATTTAATAATCTAACTCTTTTTCCTTGACTTTCTAATTCTTTTATATAGCTTTCAAGATCATCGCTATCACTGTATTTTATAACATTGCTCTTCATTCTAGCAATTAATTCTTCTATTTCAATAATTACTTCTTGTTTTCTTTCTTCACTTACACTTTTTAAAAAACATTCATTAATTAAATCTACAAATCTTTCGTAGTTTTCTTTTCCTACTCTATTTACCAAATAATTAATATTATTAGTTATTCTTGTCCTTTTTATTATTTCTTTAAATTCTTCATAAAATGCGTCTACTAAATAAAAATACTCACGATATTTAATGTTTATTAAGTGTCCAGTATTGGGAAAACATGACAGATTTCCTCCACGTCTTTTAAATATTTCTTTTATCTCTACATTCGTCTTTTCATTTACTAATTCTTCTAAAGCTAAATATCTTTCATCACTACCAACTTGAACAGATAGTCCTACTTTTTTAATAGAGCAATATTCTTTTCTTGCTAAAAATTCTGTTACAACAGCATGACCTATTTCATGTAAGAAGAAATCTTCACAAATAGTAAAAACTGATAAAATCACTAAAAACACTTCTTGATCATCTTTATTTAATTTAGTTAAAAATAAACAAATATTTTTAACAATAGCATTTAAAATAGCATAGTGATTTTTTTCTGCATTCTTTTCTTCAATTATTGATTCATCAGTAATACCAATGAATGCTTCCATAGGATGTGGTTCTTCTCTTCCATAAGCATTCTTCAAATCTCTTGTGAGTTTTAAATAAGTATCTTTATAGGAATTTAGTTCTTTTAAAAGTTCGGGATCTTCGACTGTGCTCAATAAAGAAGCAACATTTTTCCATGACAAATAATAACAAAAAACTATTTTATCGTAACGCTTTGTTATTGTATCTCTATATTTTTCACCATAAAATTCTACAAAAGTTTCTATTATTATATCTTTATTTTCTGCTAATGTTGCTTTAACTTTTTTATCTAGAATTTCTCTTAAAAACATTATTTCTTTCATAAAACCCCAACCAGTTTTATATTATAAAGGATAATAGTTAAAATGTCTATGCTTTTTCTATATCAATAATATCAGTTATCTTTATTAGTTTTCCATTTAAAGTAAGCAAATTAACATTAGTTTTTCCAACTATTTCTTCTTCTGTAATTCCATTTTTAGTAGTAATTTTTACTCTACTTTTATAAACATGATTTAAAGATCCAAATATTTGATTTATTTTTGTATTTACATCTTTTGGATTTGATACTATAACATTTTTATCACTTCGATATAAATCTTGTACATTTTCAAATTTTTTGTTTATAGGATTTTGAAATACATTGGGTAATCTATCCATAATTTCACCTCTATATATTTTATGATAAATACTAAAAATAAACACATACTAATACTATGAAAAAGGTAATTAACAATAAGATGCTTTTATTTACTGCTTTACTAATAATTATGTTTATTAGTTTCTTTAATATGCAAAATGCCAAGCTATTGAGTTCTTTGTATAAATTAAATCTTATAAAACAAGTAATTTGGTATACTCTTGGTTTTGTCATCTTATTTATTACTTATAAAATCAATACTAAAGCTTTATTTAAATATGCAAAGATTTTTTATTTTGGCTCGTTATTTTTATTATTGCTAGTATTATTTGTGGGAAAGACTACTAATGGTGCCAAAGCATGGTTTAATTTAGGATTTTTTTCTTTTCAACCCAGCGAACTTATGAAAATCGCTTTAGTATTATACTTAAGTGAGATTGCTTCTAAAGAAAGTGTTAATTCGATAAAAGATGAATTTAAATTAATAGTTAAGATTGTCCTTCTTACTATTATTCCTTCAATTTTAGTTTTTTTAGAGCCTGATACTGGTGCAATAGTTTTTTATCTTTTAATTGCAATAAGTATTCTCGCTTTTACTCCTATTCATAAGTTTTGGTTTGCTATTCTTATATTAATATTAGGACTATTTCTAGGAACATTCGTAATTCTTTATCTATTTAATCAAGACATACTCATTTCATTAATTGGAACTAGCTTTTTTTATCGCGTTGAAAGAATAATAACTTTCAAAACATCGAGCAGCTACCAATTGGAAAATGCCTTAATTGCAATTGGATCATCATCTTTTTTAGGAACAGGATTAAACAAAGTATCTTTATATATTCCAGAAGCTCCAACTGATTTTATCTTTGCTTTTTCTATTAGCAATTTTGGCATTTTGACAGGTATAACTATTTTAATTTGTTATCTTTTAATAGATATATTTTTAATTCATAAATACTTTAGTTTAAAAGATAAACAATATAAATTAATTTTGATAAGCTTTGTAATCATGTTTATTTTTCAACAGGTAATAAGTATTGGAATGAACCTAGGACTTCTTCCTATAATTGGTATTCCTCTACCCTTTTTAAGCTATGGAGGAACTAACTTAATCATCTATTTTATATTTTTAGGAATCATATTAAAGATTTTTTCCAACCAAAGTTATACAAAATAAAAAAACATCAAATGATGTTTTTAATAATAAAATGTGTGGGGAACTGGTTGATAATAGCTATAAGAACTATTGTAGTATGGAACTCCTGGACCATAACCATATCCTGGACCTCCTTGTGGAGCCACATTATAAATAGGACGTGGTCTTGTTAAACCTACTGCTGCCCCTCCAGCTAAACCTCCAAGTAAAAATGGAACTATAAAACGTTCTCCATTCATACCTTGATAACGAATATTTCTTGGATACATGAGAATTCTCCTTTCACTGGTAATCTATGTAAAGAGTTTATAATTATCTATATTATTAGCCCAACAAAAAAAGGACCAAGTCCTTTAAAATCCACGTGTACTTCCGCCACCACCGGAGTGACCGCCACCACCGGAGTGACCGCCGCCAGAAAATCCACCAGATGATCCTCTTGAATATCCACTTCCACCAAGTCTAAATCCTGACATGCTTGTAAAAAATAATCCCATAATAATGCCAAATATAAAAATATAAACATAAATAAATTTTATAATTATGAGTAATGCATAACTACCAATAATTGTAAACGCAAGCCAAAGTATTAAAGATAGTTTTGATTTATTTCGTTCAAACTTCAATCTAATAGTTGATCCAACTATTACTCCAGCCATAAGCAAAAAAGGCATTAAAAAGGTCATAAATATATTGTCTGCTTTTTCTGGAGCATCATAATCCAAATTCAAATTATTTTGTTTAACTATTTCTTCAAAAAAAGCATCATAGCCGTTTTTTATTCCTTTACTAAAATCATCATTTTTTAAATATGGAATAATATAATCATCTTGAAATCTTCCTGTTTTGCCATCAGGAAGTATTCCTTCAAGACCATATCCAACTTCTACTCGAAATAATCTTTCTTCTAAAGCTAACAGTAATAAAAGTCCATTGTTTTTTTCTTTATCCCCAATTCCAAAATCATTAAACAATTTATTAGCATATGTTTCAATTGATAAGCCTTCTAAATCATTAACAGTAACAACTACTATTTGTGTACCATCTACTTTTTCTAAAGCAACACTTTGCTTCATAATATAATCTTTTACATCACTAGATATTATATTAGCATAATCATTCACATAAAAATCATTAGTAGGTTTTACTATTGCATGTACTTTTGGAATAAATAAGCACAAGAAAAGAAAAAAGATTAAATATTTAATCTTATTCAAATGAGACATTAGGAACTTCCTCAGCACCATCTGCAGCTTCAAAATATGCTTTTTCTTCAAAATTAAACATTCCTGCAATCACATTTTTAGGAAACTTTTTAATTCCAGTATTATATGATTTTACAGAATCATTATATTTATTTCGAGCTACTGCTATTCTATTTTCTGTTCCAGCAAGTTCATCTTGTAAATTAATAAAGTTTTTATCAGCTTTTAATTCTGGATAATTTTCAACTATAACTAACAAACGATTTAATGCATTTGTAAGTTCTTGATCAGCTGCTGCTTTTTCAGAAACAGTCTTTGCGCCTGCTAAGTTTTCACGAGCTGTTGTAATGTTTTCAATTACTTCTTTTTCATGTTTAGTATATCCTTTAACTGTGTTTACTAAATTTGGTATTAAATCAGATCGTCTTTGAAGTTGTGTTGAAATCTCAGCAAAACTACCATCAACTTCTTCATTTAATTCAACTAAACTATTATAACTTCCCATTAAGAATAAACCTATTAGGAAAACAACTCCTACTACTACACCTAAACCTATTAAAAGTCCTTTTTTCATATTATCACATCCTTAATATGATTTTAGCATAATTTAGCACAATAAAAAAGAATTATTAAATTAATCCTAAATAATAATTCTTCTTTCCTTTTTTAATAAGCAATACTTTTTCTTCAATGGCATCTGACTTTGTTATTACTTTTTCTAAATCTGTAACTTTACTATTATTGACAC
>CAZSXH010000083.1:0-4796 GCA_964611015.1 uncultured Muribaculaceae bacterium | reverse complement strand
TTATTCATATTCATTGTTTGTTTAGAACTCTTAATAGTAAACGGTAATAATATAAGTCTTATGGCAAGTCCAATTAATATTAATGAAATACCTAAATTATTAACAAGTTTACCCAATTGAAGAATTAAATAAGCAAGTGGCTTTACAAATAAGAATTCCCATAATCCAGAACTTTCTGTTGAATTAATTTTAAAATTACTACATGCTGGTAATTCTGAAACAGGAAAATCTAGTTGTTTAGAATATTGTTCATATAGATTATATAGGTTCCCTTCTGGATTTGGCAAACACAATATATCTTTTTCTAACATTTGACCAGTTTCTTCATATTTAACAATTTCATTTTTATCATTTTTTATATATTTGGAATCACCACAACCACTAGTTAATAATAAAATACTGATTAAAGCAATTATTTTATATCTATTTTTCATTTTTTTCCTTTCCTAAAAGACGAATAAACTCACTCTCTAATATTTGAAAGCTTTCTTCCGTCGCTTCCCTTTTTATCATTATAATATAATTATGATGTTTTTTAAAGAGTAACCTATTGTTATCAATAATAACTCTAAATTGTCTTTTTAGTTTATTTCTAGTAACTGCATTTCCTAATTTTTTACCTACAGCAATACCAAAATTAGACTTCTCTTCTTCTTTTGGCAAGCTAAAAATTATTACATATTTATTACTTATTTTTTTTCCCTTGTGAATTATTTCATTAAATTCATCATGAGATTTTACCATTTCATATCTTTTCATATATAAATCTCCTTAGGAAAAAAACCACTAACAGTGGTCTTTTACTTACATAAAACTTTGCGTCCCTTTTGGCGACGTCTATTTAAAATTTTTGAATCTTTGCGAGCAAAAAATCCATGTTTCTTTGCTGCTTTTCTTTTATTTGGTTGATAAGTTCTTTTCATAATACAATTTCTCCTTTTCTAATTTAGCTTTTATATTATAATATTAAAATTTAGAATAAGTCAAGAAAAATAGGCACTTAGCTTACTATTTGTCAGTACTTTTTGGATTTTTTCTTGATCTTGCAAAATCTTCCATAACTTCAAAATCATCAGATGATACTGGTATCCATGTTGTTATATCATTATTTTCCAACCTTAAAACTCGTTGAAATTTTGTTTCTTTTAGTGAAAGATCATCTAAATCTAACATTAAATTAATTCCCTTACTTTCAAGAAAAGCTATATTTGCGAGCAAACTATCTTGAAACTCATCTGCGTATTCTGGAAACTTTTCTTTTAATCTTTCTTTAACAACTTTTGATATGATTGTTATATCTGCAATTGATTCCTCTTCTGGTGTTTCATTTTGAACCATTTTATCAGATAGTTCACGAGCCACCCAATAGCTATCTGTTGATAATATTTCATCCCCATTTGAGTTATATACTTTATACATTTCATCTGATTCTATAATAACAGACCTTTCTGGAGATCCCCAACAAACTCTTCCTTTTGTTTTATATGCTGCATCTGGAGTTACAATAATAACAACATCCATTCCAAATGAATAAATAATAAAAGAATTAGAAGTTGAAAATATTTTTTCCCCGATTATCTTTGGAAATATTTCATTTAATTTAGTATCTACTACCTTAAATGTTATTGAATCAATCTCTACAACAATGTATTTTCCTCCAATAATTTGAAACTTTGATCCTTTGAATAACTCTTTTCCTTCTCTATTTACTAATATTTGACCTTTTTTAGTATCTACCACAAACACTTTTTGCTCATCGTCACTACTAATAATTTTTGGTAATCCAGTCAATAATTTTTTATAATCAATAAATTTTAACTCAGAAGTTAAAAATACTAAATTTGGTGATTGTGACATAAATATTCCTTCACTAGTCATAATGTCATCTCTTATTTTTAACATATTACTCACCTCGAACAAGTAATTATTTTATAACTATAATAATTCTATGTCAATTAAATATATATAATATTAGCGTGTGTTTGGATATTCTTTATTATATTTTGTGATATAATGCAAAAAGGGGGAATTAATATGGACTTAATTATACCTTACGATGAACATAATAATGATGAAGGATATTTTATAGCTCCAAACGGAGAGTTTATTAGAAACTCATCATCATTTTTTAGGTGTCATGAACAGATTGCTAGGCAATATTGTGAACATTACTTAACTCCTGAAGATCAAAGACTACTGGAACTATGGATTAACTATTACTACAGTCAAGGTTTTTCTACTAGTTATGTTGTTACTGATTTTCTTACTACTATCAAAGGATTTGATAAAGCAACATTTAGACAAAGTGCTTATTTATCAACACCTTCTTTAATTCCTCATATTAGATTATATAATTATTATCTAATGGGATGGACTGTTGAAAGAATTTATCCAAAAACGTATGATGAAAAAACTAAAAGATTTATTCCAATTGAATATGAAAATCTTGATATTTATACAAGAAGAGATGATGAAGCTAAAGAAGAATTAGATTTACTTATAAATGGAACTCCTCTTGAACGCAGAAAGCCATTATTAAAAAAACCTAATTAAAGGGCTTTTTTTATTATATAGAATTACTGTTAATAATTTGTGGATAACTTTTTTTAGTTATTAACATAATTAACAACAAGTTATTAAATATTAAAGTTAGCAACTTGTGGATAATTTTAATATGTTAATAAAAATTTGTTGATAATGTGGAAAACTGTCGTTTTATGTATTATTTTCGAGGTTTTTGATGTGGATAACTATGTGGATAACTTTTTTTTATAAATTTACTCTTTTATTTTGGAAAAAAATGTTTTAAAATTTAGTTAGGAAATGTTAGTGGGGTGAGGTTTTGAAGACAGATGAACTATTTACGCAATTTCTAAACGATATCCAAACTCAAGTTAGCCAGAATGCTTATACCATTTGGTTTTCGAAACTAGAGCTCATTACAATTATTAATAATGTTGTAACGATAAAAGTACCAATGGAAATACATAAGCAAATGCTTTCAGAAACTTATGCTGATATTATTGATAATGCTTTTTTCTCTATGACAGGAATTAATTATACTTTTAAATATATTACAGAATCTGAAGTAGAAACATTCACTCAACCAATAATTGAAGATGCTATTTTAGATAAAGAAATCGAGTGGAATACAAACTTAAATCCTAAGTTTACTTTTGATTCATTCGTTGTTGGTAATTCAAACCGTCTTGCTTTTGTAGCTGCTCGTGCTGTTGCTGAAGCTCCAGGTACTATTCATAATCCATTATTTCTTTATGGTAGAAGTGGTCTTGGAAAAACCCATTTAATGCAAGCTATTGGTAATTATATTACAGAAAACTCAAATTTAAAGGTGTTATATACAACTAGTAATGAATTTATGGCAGAATATACAGGAATAGCTACTAGTAGTAATACTGTTAGCTACGCAAATGAATTTAAGAATAAATATCGTAATGTTGATGTACTTATAATCGATGATATTCAATTTTTAGTAGGAGCTGATAAGACTCAACAAGAGTTCTTCCATACATTTAATGCCTTACATCAAGCAAATAAACAAATTATTATTAGTAGTGATAAGAGTCCTGATGACCTTAAAAAAATTGAAGAGAGACTTAGAAGTAGGTTTATGTGGGGACTTCCAGTTGATATTTATCCACCAGATTTTAATCTAAGATGTGAAATTATTAAAGCAAAAATAAAAAATACAAGTATTGAAAATAAATTGAATGATGATGTTATTGAATATATTGCCAACTCATGTGTTAATGATGTTAGACATATTGAAGGAACTATAAATAGATTATTGGCTTACACAGCAATGATGGTTCCTGATAAAATAACATTAGAGTTTGCTATTGAAGCATTAAAAGATTATGTTAATACAAATATATTTATTAACAATTCAATAGCATCTATACAAAGTGCAGTTGCTGATTACTTCAAAATTTCAGTTGATGATTTAAAAAGTAAAAGAAGAACAAATACAGTAGTTAAACCAAGACATATAGCAATGTACTTGTGTCGCGTGGAAACAGATGAAAATCTAGCTAAAATCGGCCTAGAGTTTGGTGGAAGAGATCATTCTACAGTATCAACAGCTTGTGATAAAATAAAAGAAGACCTGAAAGTAAATAATCAACTTCGGGAAATAATAAAAGAAATAAAAAATAACATAGGGTAAAATTGTTGAAAACATAACACTTATACACAACTTATCCACAAGGTTCAATCCAAGATATCTGTGGATAACGAACCACTTTTCAACAGTTTCAACAAGACATAATAAAAATAATAAATATATTATAATAAGAAAGAAGGAAAATTATGAAATTTACAATTGACAAAAACCTAATACTAGAAAACTTAAATAATGTTTCAAAAGCAATATCTATTAAAAATGTTATACCTATTTTAAATGGTATAAAGTTTGAACTTAATGATGAAGGTTTATACCTCACCGCAAGTGATACTGATTTAACTATTAAATCATTTATAGAAAGAGACAAAATTAAACAAATAGATTCTAATGGAAGTATAGTTATTCAAAGTAAATATATAAATGAAATTATCAGAAAGCTTCCAAATGATACTATTGATATTGAAGTCATCGATGGATTAAAAGTTATGATTAAAGCAAAAACAAGTGAGTTCAGTTTAAACTGTTTAAAAGTAGATGATTATCCGACTATTAATTTAGAATATCAGAAAGATCCTATAGTAATAAAAGGAAATCTGTTCAAAACTATCATTAAACAAACAGTTTTTGCAATAAGTACTCAAGAATCTCGTCC
>CAZSXH010000082.1:0-4798 GCA_964611015.1 uncultured Muribaculaceae bacterium | reverse complement strand
CAAGTATTCATTCCTTCATTAAATCCTGTATAATTATGAATAGTCAAATAATTATTGTATACTTCAACATCAGTATTAATAAAATCTTTGTAATATAAAACTGTTACTTTTATTTCATTTTTTAAACTTTCATCTTCTTCATAAGAAATATGACCATTAAAATAGTAATAAGGGTTTATTAAAAGATCTTTATCCATTTTTACTGTCTCTTCATAGCTTGTTTTTTCAATTCCTTCAGGAACACTATCAATTAACTTTGTATTATAAACTTCAACTGTTATAATTGCT
Organism: uncultured Muribaculaceae bacterium; assembly: GCA_964611015.1. Classification (GTDB taxonomy): domain Bacteria; phylum Bacillota_I; class Bacilli_A; order RF39; family UBA660; genus Onthocola_B. The sequence continues at coordinate 4,510 of CAZSXH010000082.1, read as the reverse complement.
GTTCCAAGACTTCCTACTATTAGACCAATTACAAATATACTAAATAGCTTTTTAAAACTTACTGGACTGCTAAATAGTCCTCTTATAATAACTTCCATAATTGTATAGCATATTAATGATCCCCCAAGTAAGGCTACAAAAAATCCTATATAATTAATCTTCATGAATTGAATAGCTAATGCTAAGAATGTCATAATAACTAATCCTACAAAAACAAATATAACAGGAATAGCTATAAAGAATAAACACATCTTAATTAAAAAGTTAAAAATAGATCCTAATACATCAAAGATAATAAACGAATGTTTTTCTCTTGGAGACTTTTCTATTGTTTTAACATTAGCGTTATTGTTATCTAATGATGTTTCTTCTTCAGAAGTTTCTTTTATTTCATCTAGATTAAATTTATCCAAAAATCTTGTCTTATATACATATAAAAATATAGATACAAATAATACTAAATATATAACATTAGATATAAGCATCCATATTCTAAACAATAATGAATATGCACTACTTGAAAAATTAATAAATATACTTTGTACTGATTCGTTTATGATTTCAAATGGTATTCTAAATACAAGTAATACCATAAATAATATCATAAGCTCAGTAATACACTTTGTTATATCCTTTTTACTCATGCTTTTGAACATATCTATACTTTTATTAATCATTTCTAGTATAGCGTAAACTAAGTTGCTAAAATTATTTTGCTTTTTTTCTTTAATGTTTGTTGTACTAACATCATCATTAGTTAAATCATCTAATGAAACATTAAAGATTTTACACAAGCTTAGTAACTTGTCCATCTCTGGATAGGTTGTTCCAGATTCCCATTTGCTAACTGATTGTCTAGATACATCTAATAAATCAGCCAATTCTTCCTGAGAATAGCCTTTCTCTTTTCTCAGTTTTTGGAGTTTTTCACAAAACTTCATAATTCCTCACCTCGCTTAAAATTTTATTAAATATACATATATCATACTACCAACTTCAGGTTGTTTTTTGTCAACTATGGGTTGCATATTACTATTATATCATTTATTTTTATTAAATTTTACATAAAAGCATCAAAAATACTATCCCACAAATAACACTTATAACATAAAGGATTATTCTTAGTGTAACCTCGAGTTCCAAAATTATTTCTTTTATAAATCGATACATTTCTTCATCACCTAAGAAGATAATATAAAAAGTTGATAGAAATTTCTATCAACTTTGTGTTTCTTTTTAGCACCTTTTATTTGCATTAGTCTAAATATCTTATATCTATATCTACTTCACCATTAATTCCATCAACTTTTCCATTATTACATATTTGCCAATAACTATATTCTTTATCATAAGTTGTTTTCTTTGTATAATGAGCAAGCCATGTTGAGTATTCTGTTTCCATCCACATATTTTCTAAATATGTTTTACTACTATATAAAAGTCCATCATATCCTGAATCTTTAAAAACATCTAAATAACCTTTAGCCATCTCAGTAAGGTTATAAAAACTTAAATTGTATTTATTATAATTACCCCAGTTTTCCCAGTCAAAAGCAACAGGAAGGTCAACTTTATAATCTTTTATTTGCTTAACTACCCAATTAGCATCTTCTATCGCTCTTTTTTTAGAATTAGCATAAGAGTAATAATATATGCCCACCGGAATACCTGCAGCATTAGCATTCTTTATATTTTGTTCAAACTTAGGATCTAGTATTCTATCACCGTTTATACCATTTGCAGTTCCCACTCTAATAAATACAAATTCTACACCAGCTTCTTTTAATTTTTTATAGTCTATATCCCCTTGCCATTTTGATACATCGATACCAATCTCCGTTTTATCAGTTTTATATTCTGATACTACATCTTCAAACAAAGTAACTTTCTTGGGAGAAGTACTTGTACTTCCACCACTAGGAGATGGATTAGTAACATTTAAAGTAAAATCTTTTTCTTTTATATTTCCACTATTATCAGTTGCCTTAAATTTTAAACGATATGATCCAACTTTATTTAAATCATAATCTCCAATTATTTCACATTTTGGTTTATCATCATAGTTATCAGCACAAAGAATCTTATCAACTAGATTATCTTCGCTTCCTTTAACTTTACTATAAGTACCATTTAGCCATATAACTGGAGGTGTTGTATCTTTTACCTCTATCGTATATGCATAATTTATTTTTTTACCTTTAGATGTTTTAAATGTAAAACTTACTTCTTTTTTTCCTACTTTAGTTGTATCAATTTTATAATCATCTATTATCTTTCCATCTATTTTCTTAATAAAATCTGATACTTTAACATCAGATAAAAACTCTGTTTCCATTTTTTCTAAGAAAACAATTTTTTCTGTTTCTTTCTTTTCTAAATTTTTTTGTAACACAAAACATAATCCTAGAACTATTAATAATATACCTACTATTGAACTAGAAACTATTAAAATCTTCTTATTATTCATACAACTTCTCCTACAATAAGTATATAAATAAGCATTAAAAAAATCAAGGAATTAAGTTATTTTCCTAACTTTTTTCCTTGAACATGATAAGCTATTTTAAGTTGTAAAGAATGTGGAGCAAATCTTGATGCAAACAAGGTAAGCTTCATAAATAATGTTGGCACAATAATCATTTTTCTTTTAAACATTTTAAGAACGGCATATTCTGCAACCATTTTAGGGCTAATTTCTTTTATGGAAAATTCGCCATGAGCCACTTTATTAAAGTTTGTGTTTACTGGTCCAGGGCATAAAGCACAAATGGTAACATTACTTCCCTCTTCTTTTAATTCTTCATGAATTGCCATAGTAAGTTTTGTAATATAGTTTTTAGTAGCATAGTAAGTACTAAGTCTTGGCCCTGCCATAAATCCTGCACTACTACAAACATTTAAGATATAGCCACTATCTTTTTTTATAAAATCTTTTAAAAATAACTTTGTTAAAATATGATATGCTTTTATATTTAAATCAATCATTTCTAATTCACGGTCTAAATCAGTTTCATGAAACAATCCAAATAAGCCAAATCCAGCATTATTAACTAAGATATCGATATTTTCATCTTTAACTTTTTCATACAGCTTATAAACATTCTTTGTACTAGCTAAATCCATTACAATTACTTTTACATCAACTTTTACATTTTCTTTGATTTTTTCAAGTTCTTCTTTACTTCTTGCAACAATTATTAAGTCTATTCCTCTTTTAGCAAGAGTATAAGCAATATTTTTTCCTATACCACTTGATGCACCAGTTACTAATGCTTTCATATAATCACCTAACTATCTACTTCTAATGTATTTATAATACTAGGTAGCATTTGTTTTTTTCTTGATACAACTTTTGAAATAAAAACACCTTCACAAGCTTTTTTAAGACCAAAGCTATCTGCTACCAAATCTTCTGATTTTGAATCATATATTACATAAGAACCATTTTTTATAATATCAGTTACAAAAAGAATAACTGAATTATAATTAGTATTAACCATTTCATTTAAATTATCAACAAAATCATCTATGTTCTCTTTAATCTTTTCAAAATCAAGAGTCATAATTTGACCAATTCCTAATGTTTTATTTCCAATAGTATAAGTTTTAAAGTCACTCTTTATAAGCTCATCCGTTGTTTTTCCTTCAACTGATGATGCAGCTTTTAACATTTCTAAACCATATTTATCAATATCAACTTTTGCAATACTCGCAAGCTTAATGGCAGCTGAACGATCAGTTACTGTCGTAGTTGGTCCTGTTAAAAGTAAAGTATCAGATAAAATAGCAGAAAGCATCAGTCCCGCAATATCAGCTGGAATGCCTACTTTTGATTCTACAAACATTTCATAAATCATTGTAGCAGTACACCCAACTGGTTTTGATCTAAAATTGATTGGAACAGATGTACCAATAGCTCCTAAGTTGTGATGATCAATTATTTCTAAAATCTCTGCTTCTTCAATACCATCAACAGATTGAGACATATTGTTATGATCCACTAAAATTACCTTTTGCTTTTCATATTCATTAGGTCCAGTTAATCGAAGTAATCCTAGACATTCATTTTTATTATTAACAACTGGATAATTAGTATGATTTATTTTATGAGTCATTGATCTAAATTCACTATAATAATCTTCATTTAAGATAGTTATAGGATTTTTATTTATATTAATGTTTTTAACAAAATTACTTAAAGATATTTTTGTAGCAATGCTAAAACTATCTAATTCTGTTGCAATAATATTAACTTTATTCTTAGTTGCTTTTGCAATTATTTTTTTATCAAGATTAATATTATATGGTAAAACTATTAATTTAACATGAGAATTAATAGCATAATCTAACACTTTATAACGATCTCCTACTATTAAAATATCTTCTTCATTCATGTTAGTTACTTTTTCCAAAGTCTTGCTTGAAGACCAGCACTAGATATTTTTCCACTAATTGCAGATATATTGTAACTCTGGGATCGTTGCTAACTATACCGAATATAGGCATTTGC
>CAZSXH010000081.1:0-4827 GCA_964611015.1 uncultured Muribaculaceae bacterium | reverse complement strand
ATTACAAGTCAGTTGCGCTGCCAGTTACGCTATGTCGGCAAAAAAAATGGTGGGCGCTATAGGACTCGAACCTATGACCCCCTGCTTGTAAGGCAGGTGCTCTAACCAACTGAGCTAAGCGCCCATGAAATCTCTCGATGACATTTTAGATTATACCAAATAGAGAGATTAATTGCAAGGCTTTTTTAATAAATTAAACCACTTTTTATTGCAAATGGTAAAAAATGATTCTTTATTGATGAAGATACATTATAGTCCTCATTTAGGCTATACCAATGATATTTTAATATTTCTTCATTAGTAGTTAATTCAACATCTATCTTTTTGTGACTAATAAATATATTCATATCAATTAATTTATTAGGATCACTTGCTGCATGTTCTTGGAATGACATAACAAGCTCTAAATCATTTTCAGTTATCTGAAATCCATTATGAATCTCTTCCCCTACTTCTCTTATAGCAGCTTCAATTAAACTCTCCCCTTCTTCTACTCCACCACCGATAAAAGTCCAAGAATCAGTTTTAGAGCTTTTATGAGATTGAACAATTAATAGCTTGCCATCTTCAATAAATGCTATGCCAACTACCCTTTGAACATTCATAGTATGTTTCCTCCTTTTTCTTCTTTATTAATATATACTCTATTTAGATTACGATTTAAAACACTCATTAAATAGTATCTATTAGTTTTTAAAGTAGTTAAAAAGTCATATATTCCTCTTTCTTCATTAACAATATACACTTTATCATTTACTTTAACATCTTCAGTAACTTCTACTATAATATGATCTATTTCATCTGTTAAAATACTTCTTTTATAATTCTTAATGCCAACATAATTAATTGCTTTTGTTATTCCATCTTTATGTCCTATCGGAATAATTGCAACATTCATATCATTCTTAGCAATATAATTTCTTCCTACAATATCACCTTTTTTTACAAATCTTGTAGACATTACTACGCTAGTAATATTAAAAACCAATTGTAGATCAATTAAAGGAAACTCTAAATTACCATGTTTCTTTTCAATAGTTTTTATTTTCATATTAGTAACTATGTCATCATTTATATTTTCTTCTATTCCTAAAATAGATAAATCAAATCTAATACCACTAATAAAAGAATTTTTTTCATGATACATAATTGGTTCATTTAAATGAACTATTAAATCATTATTAATATATTTATTTATTATGTGATAAAAGTTATCCACTTGTTTATAATAGAATTCATCTAAGACTCCTAATGTTGTTAATTCAGTATAAATACCTTCTAAAACTATATTCTTATCTTTAGCAATTAAATCAACAATACTTCCAAGTTCTTTGGCATTTTTAACTCCCATCAAATTAGAACCATTATCGATTAAAATATGTACTTTTAAAGTATCTTTGATTTTTAAATCAATTAGCTTTTTTAAAAAATCCAAGCTATAAATGGTTATAGTAATGTTATTATTTATACAATCGTATACTTCTTCTAATGTTATATTATAATTTACTAAAACTGGTATTGATCTATTAAATTTACGTATTTCAAGAGCATCTTTTAAAGAACCCACTAAAGAATAATTAATACCAAATTGTTCCATTGTATCAATTATATTTAAGCCAAGACCATGACCATTATCTTTTAAATCAGCAAATTTATATTTATAATCACTATAACTATTACATAGCGCTTCTGTATTTGATTTTAATTTTTTTAAATCAATTTCCATTTTTGTTTCATGCATCATAATTAACCTCGCTTTTTTATTATATCATGAATTAATAATATATTCCATTTGTTTAAGAGTCATGTTAAAATGTTTATGGGTAAAACATACTTTAAAAATTATGATCACATTAGATAAATATCAAAAAGAAGCAGTTGAAGCAAACGGAAATGTACTTTTAATTGCCGGCGCTGGTGCTGGCAAGACTTTTACTATAACCAAAAAAATAGAAGACTTAATTAATAATAAAATATGTACTCCCGAAGAAATATTAATTATTTCTTTTACTAACAAAAGTGTTGATGATTTAAAGAAAAAAATTACATTTAACTGTGATATTAAAACTTTTCATAAACTAGCGATGAGTATTTTAGATGATTATAAAATTAACTATAACCTTGTCAGTGATGATTATTTGGAATATATTTCCAATGAATTCTTTAAAAGTTTAAACAATTTAGATATGATAAAAGAAATATTGATGTTTTTTAAACAATACAACTATGAAGTATTTTTAAAAAGCTTTGATTACAAAGAGCTTATAAAACTAATTATTACTATAATAAAAATTTATAAAACTAATAATTGTACAATAGATGATTTTAAAAGAATATATCCTAAAGATAAGTTTTTAAGTAAATATATTTATATTATTAAAACTATTTATGAAAAAGAATTAGAAAGTAGTAATTCTTATGATTTTGATGATCTAATTATTAAAGCCACTAATGTTTTAAATAAACCTTATAAATATAAATATATTATTGTGGATGAATTTCAAGATACTTCTATGATTAGATTTAATCTTGTTAATAAACTCAAAGTTATTAACAACGCAAACCTCTTTGTAGTTGGAGATGATTATCAATCAATATATCACTTCTCGGGATGTGATTTAAATATTTTCTTAAACTTTCAAAAATTAGTTCCTAATGCTAAAATATTAAAACTAAAGTATACATATCGTAATAGTCAAGAATTAATTGATATCTGTTCTAAGTTTGTTATGAAAAATACTAGCCAAATTAAAAAAGATTTAAAGAGCAATAAAAGTCTAAGTAAGCCAATAGAGATAATTTACTATATAAATCCCGAAAAGGCCTTTAAAAAGCTTTATAATAGGATTAAAAGTATAGATGATGATTTATTAGTACTTGGAAGAAACAATGGTGATATAAAGACATTTTGTAAAGATTTAAATGTTAATTATATGACTGTTCATTCATCTAAAGGACTTGAAGCTAATAATGTCATTCTTATAAATTTAACTAACCAAAAATATGGTTTTCCCAATAAAATTAATAATCATAAATTATTAGAAGAACTACATCCCAGTGATAAAAGTTATGCCTTTGCTGAGGAACGAAGATTATTTTATGTTGCTTTAACCAGAACTAAAAATAAAGTATATCTACTCGTACCTATTTTTAAACAATCGGTATTTATTAAGGAAATAAAAAAAATAACTTCTTAAAGAAGTTATTTATTCATTAAATTGATCTTGGCACTTTCCTAAAGGATCTAGTAAACATGCCGTACATGCTTCAAATCCTTCTGATACACCTTCAGTACCATCTACTAATCCTAGCAAAAAGTCTAGAACTGTTGGTACCATAAATATAGCTATTGCTATTGCTACTCTTGTTGCAACTTTTTTTAACACATCTAAGTTAGGCTTTTCTCCACTAGATATTACTGCTTTAGTAAAGTCTAGTGTTACCATTATAATTAAAATTAATGGTACTACTATTTTCATAATAAATATTAAATATCCAATTATTTGAAATGCCTTTAGAGTTCCTGATTCTTTGGAACATATATTTATTGGAGTTACTTCTAGATACCTTAATTCTACATCATATTGTTCTTTGTAATCTGGATCAATATCTGGAGCATCTTCTCCTACTCCTTGATCACGGTCTTCCCAACCATAGTTAGTAGCATTTGGTCCAGTTATATAATACATTTTACTTGTTTGCATTGGATCTTCTCTAATAGTAATACTGTCTTTAGGAAGGATTTTTCCGTTACCATACCAAATTTCATTAATTGCTTCAACTGTAATTACAAAATATGACAAGTTATAATAAGCCATAACTTCTTCATTATCTTTAATTTCTTTTTGATCTCCTGAACTATAATTATCGCTATCAGCTACCATAAAATACTTTCCTATAGAACTATCAGCTTTTGAATAATAGCCTAATTCATAATTATAATCACCTTTTTTAAACTTTATACAATCTGTAGCATAGCTATGATGACACATCTTTTTAGATATTTCAGTTTTTCCATCACTAGTACTAGTTGGTTTTTCAATAACTGAATGATTTAAACTAAAAATATCTAAATAACCATGTTCATCATCATATTCCATTTGAAAACCATATGGATAAGCTCTTGAAAGATATACTTTTTGTGGACATCTATTTCCTGTATTAACATATTCTTGTAAAAATGATTGAGCAAAGCTTTCATCAATGGTTACCGTAACATCTTTTAGAGATATCACATTTGATGCTCCATCTGTTCCAAAAGCTTTTTGCCTTGTAGCCTCATCATATCCTACATAAAATCCATCATAATCAGCAGAAAAAGATAGAGTTTTTATCCCTGGTAAGTTTCCATAAGAACTATCAGAATTATAAATACAAGAAGGATTTTTCTTTAAAAGATCTCCATAATCTTTTTGAACATCTTCCCATCCACATCCTGTTAATAAAAAGCAAATTACTATTAATATAAAAATTTGATACTTTTTCATATTATAACCTCTTTTTCATTATAACATATTTTTAACTTATTTACATAAAAAAGGAAGTATTACTTTACTTCCTTTTTACTTTTAATATTTTGAAGTTCAAAACGATACTTTTGACCATTTTTATTCACTTCATCTAAAAACATATTATATGGCCTACACCATAGTTCTCCTTCACCGTATAACGCACGATATATAACCATATCTTCTAAAGTTTCACTATGTTTGCAAGTATCTAATACGATGTATAAATCACCTTTATAATTTTTATAAATAAAATTAACCTTACATTTTTGGTTCATTTTTCTTTTAATTATTTAATGTATTGGTTAAAAATTTTTTT
>CAZSXH010000080.1:0-4861 GCA_964611015.1 uncultured Muribaculaceae bacterium | reverse complement strand
TTAACGAAAAAGTTATATTAGATGACATTGATAATGATGTAGATATTATCAGAGTAGATATTGAAAAAAATGAAATAGTAAATGTTGATATAATAGGATAGGTGTTTTTATGAAGGAAAATGTAAGTATAAATATAAGCGCTAGACATGTGCATTTAACTAAAGAAAGTGTTGATCTTTTATTTGGGCATGACCTTACTAAGAGAAATGATTTAAATCAAGTAGGTCAATTTGCAGCAGTTGAAACTGTTACAATTAAAACAGAAAAAGGATTGATTGAGAATGTAAGAGTAATTGGTCCAGCAAGAAGTTATAATCAAGTAGAAATTGCCAAAAGTGATGCGAGAAAATTAGGAATAGAACCTCCGGTTAGAAAAAGTGGAGATATAGAAGGTAGTGCAAAAATAACTATTGCAACAGATAAGGGCGAAGTTACTGGAAACTTTGCTATCATTGCAGATAGACATGTTCATTTTAGCTTGGATGATGCTAAAAAGTATAATGTAGAAGATGGGGAAGTTTTAAAACTAGAAATAGATGGCGTTAAAAAAGGTATTATAGATGTAGATGCTAAAGTTAGTGAAGATGGATTTTTTGAAGTACATTTAGATACAGATGATGCTAATGCTTTTTTGATAAATCCTGGAGATATTGGTATATTAAGAAAATAAAAGTAGCTTTTTTTCACTTTGTTGTTTATAATAAGTGAGAAAGGTTGCTTTTTTTATGGATTTTAAAATAGGAAATATCAAAATAAAAAATCAAGCTGTATTAGCTCCGATGGCAGGAATATCTAATCCTACTTATATTAAGATTTGTGAGGATATGGGAGTTGGTTATGCTATAACGGAATTAATAAGTTCAGAGGCAATAGTTCGTGATAATAAAAAGACTTTTGAAATGCTTAAAGGAATAGAAAATATTAATATTCCAGTAGCTATACAACTTTTTGGTTCAAATCCAAATACTTTAGCTCGCGCTGCTAAAATTGTAAATAAGTTATATCCAAAATCAATTATCGATATAAATATGGGGTGCCCTGTTCCTAAAGTAGCAATCAAAAATGAAGCAGGAAGTGCTCTTTTAAAAAATCCTGAAAAGGTAAGAGAAATCGTTAAGGCTGTAGTTGCGGCAGTAGATGTGCCAGTTACTGTAAAGATTAGAAGTGGTTGGGATAGCGATAGCATTAATGCTGTAGAAATTGCTAAAATAGTTGAAGAAGAAAAAGCTTGCGCCATAACAATTCATGCTAGAACTAGATCTCAAGGTTACACTGGCAAAGCGGACTGGAATATTATCAAAGCTGTAGCATCGGCAGTCTCTATTCCGGTAATTGGCAATGGTGATGTTTTAACTTGTTATGATGCTAAAAAGATGCTTGTTGAAACTGGATGCACAGCAGTTATGATAGGGCGTGCCTTACTTGGTAATCCATGGCTTATAAAAGAGTGTGTTGATTATTTAGAAAAAAATGAAATACCAAAAGAAGTTAGCTTTAATGAAAAGATAGATATGATGGAAGATCATTTAAATAGATTAGCAAGTGATAAATGTGAAAAAGAAGCAGTCTTAGAAATAAGAGGACACTTACTAAATTACTTAAAAGGACTTCCTTTAAATAAGGAAATAAAAAATGAAATTTGTAAATGTAAAAAACAGGATGAAATTATAAATATATTAGAAGACTATCGTATCAAGATTGATATATAAAAAATAGACTTTTTGCAATAGTTAGTATATAATAGATTTTTAAGAAAGAGAGAAATAATATGGAAAACTTATATTTAGCAATGTTTAACCGTAGTGAACAAATTAAAACAGCTGTGAATGAAGAAATATTAAAAGTCTTTTGGGAAGATTTTAACAGTATATTTGGTGAAGTCATTCAAGAACTAATTGATGAATATCCTGATAGTTATTCAAAAATGATCGATTATGTAAAAAAGACAACAGCTAGAGTTGATTTAAAATTAAAATGGCCGAAGAGTTTAGGAAATATTGATTATCAAGTTATTAATGATTTGAAAAATAAGATTGTAGAAATATTAATATCAATGGGATTTCGTTGCTTTTCTCAAAATGCGTATAAATATGAAGATGATGAAAGTTATACTTTTATTTTTGGCGTTGCAGATTTTTATATTGAAACGATTTTAAAACTTAGCCCTAAAGAGAAAAAAGAATACTTTTCTAAAATATCTAAAGTAATTGATAGCCTATGCAAGAAGCATAAGGAAAATAAAGCAAAAATAAAGGATATGGATCAAGATGTTGAGGATGTCAAACTTGATTACTCGTTAGAATATACTTTAAAGGAAATAAACCGTGTTATAGTAAACATCTTTGTTTTAGGTCACGAACCAAAGGTAGATGATCATGGTAATATACCAATAACATGTGTTTATAGCTATCCTGAAGAATTTTTAAAACTTATGGATGTTCTTGAAAATACGCCTTTTAAGGGGGTTGTGTGTTCTTCTGATGTAGGAGAAACGGAAAATTGTTTAAAAATAAGTTGTAATTATCAAGAATTAAAAGATTTTTACTATGGTATGTTACAAATGCAAGAATATGAACAAGGGGATACAAGAAAAAGAGAGATACAATAAAAAAGGTTATGAGATTTACTCATAACCTTTTACTATTTTGTTAGCAACTTTATTTACAGGACCAGCTCCAATAGTAATTACTAAATCTTGTGGTTTAACATTTTCTTTTAAATAATTTTCAATATCATCGAAGTTATCTATATATATAACATTTTTGTTATTAACTTTGATTTTATCAACAAGCATATCTTCACTTATGTTAAAAGTGTTTATTTCTCTTGCGGGATAGATCGGAGCAATTATAATATGATCAAATCCACTTAAGACATCAGCAAAATCATCTAAATGGTCTTTGGTTCTTGAGAATGTATGTGATTGAAATACTGCCCAGGATTCATTATGCTTAGTTTCTTTTACAGATGCAAGTGTTGTTTTTATTTCTGATGGATGATGAGCATAATCATCATAAATATAAGCTTCGTTATATGTTCCTAAATATTCGAATCTTCTTCCAACTCCACGATATTTTTCTAAACCGCTTTTAATTACTGTTATATCATTTATATATTGATGACTTAAAGCAAATGAGGCAAGAGCATTGTAAACATTATGCTTACCATTAATATTTAAATCAATATGGATTAAATAATCGTTATCTTTGTATATATCAAATGAATAATGTCCAAGATCATTAATAGTTATATTTAAAGCTTTATAATCAGCATCATTTTTAATACCATATGTAATTACTTTTGCTTTTGTATGATTTTGTAGTTCACTAGAATTTAGATCATCATTATTCTTAACTAAGTAACCATCTTCAGGAATTAAACCAACATATCTATAAAATGACTTTTTAATATTATCTAAGTTCTTAAAATAATCTAAATGGTCATTATCAATATTAGTAATAATAACGCCGGTAGGGAAGAAGTGTAAAAATGAATCTACATATTCACAAGCCTCTAATACAAAGTAATTACTATCACCGATATGAGTATTACCATCAATTTGACTTAGCATAGCTCCAACTTGAATTGTAGGATTTAAATTTGCTTCTAAAAATATTAAAGAAACCATACCAGTTGTAGTGCTTTTACCATGAGTACCAGAAATGCATAATGAATTTTTGAATTCTTTCATTATCATTCCTAAAAACTCTGCGCGTTCATAAGTTTCTTTATTTCCTTCTTTGGCAGCAATTCTTTCTGGATCATCTTCTTTAATCGCTGCTGTATATACAACAATATCAGCATTATTTACTAAATCAGTATTGTGTCCATACTTTACAAGTATACCTTCATCTATCAGTTTCTTAGTATAATCGTTTTCGGCAATATCACTACCAGTTACAGTTGCATTCATGTTTTTAAGCATTAAAGCAATACTACTCATACTAACTCCACCAATACCTATAAGATGGATTTTTTTGTTTTCATACATAGTTTCTTATCTCCTTAACTCCATTTAATCATATTATAACAAACTTTAAATAATGTGCAAGTAAATAAGAAAAAAAGAACTAACTTTACTTATGGTAAAATTGGTGTAAAATCTTGATATGTAAAATTTTTAAAAATCAGATTTTTGAAAAAAGTAAAAAAATGTCAAAAATGTATTTTTTTAAAGAAAATGCTTTTTTGTTAGGTAAAACCTAGGAATAAGCAAGATTACTAAAAAATGCGAACAACGAAAAATAAGGGCAAAAATTGAATTTTCTAAAAAACGAAAAAATCTCAAAATCAAAAAATCGTAGACTTTTATACACCCGCTATAATATAATGAGATTGTAAGGAAGGTAGGGAAGTATTTATGCCAAATATTGACGAAGAATTTTTTAAATCTATTAAAGTTATCAAACGTAATGGTTCTAGAGTAGATTTTAATGGCACAAAGATTGCAATGGCAATTAAGAAAGGGTTTGACAGCATTAAGGTTACTAATGAAGATGAAGAAGAAGTAACAAAATATGGATCAAAAGATATTCAAAAAATATATCAAGATGTTGTTGAAACTATAAAAAAAGATTATGCTGATAAAGCAACTATTAAAATAGAAGATATTCAAGATATTATTGAAGCAACATTAAAGAAAGATAAATATCTTGATGTTTATGAAAGTTTTTCAGAATATCGTGAAAAAAGAGCACAATCAAGAGAAGCTTTCACGGAAGATAAAAGAAGTCACAAATTTTTAAAAACACTTGAAGGGCTTGCCTTAAAAAGTGCATCAGAAGAAGATTCTAAAAGAGAAAATGCCCCGCTTCCCCACTAATGAATTAACCTGTATCTGGCCCCTCCGAGGACTTTGACA
>CAZSXH010000079.1:0-4895 GCA_964611015.1 uncultured Muribaculaceae bacterium | reverse complement strand
AGTGCCTTCAGACATTGCAGAAACAACAATACCTTTAGGAACTAGCTTCCATAAAGATGGCTCTATAATAGGTTCTGTATTTAAAATTATGTTTTTGGTATGCTTATTTGGAACAAGTTTAGCTACAACAGGTGATGTACTAGGAATATTAGGAGTTGCATTACTTGCAAATCTTTTAATAACAGCAGTTCCAATTGGTGGAGGAAAAATTTCTGAAATGTTGATTATTTCAATGATGGGTTACAATGTAGCAGCTCTTCCAATACTTACAATTATTGCAACAGTAATTGATGCTCCAGCTACTCTTTTAAATGTAGTAGGAGATTCTGCTTCTGCTATGCTTATTACTAGAAGTGTAGAAGGTAAAGGATGGATGGCAAAAAAAGCAAAGCCAAAAGCTAAAAAGAAAGAAAAAAGTCACGAGTAGTATCGTGATTTTTTAATAAACACTTGTTATTTTTTATAAATGTTGTTAAAATATTTATGAAATAAATGCAATGAAGCAATGTAAGTAGTTTTAAGATTAATCTTAAGAAGAGAGAAGCATATTGGTGAAAGTGCTTTAAGATAACTTAAAATGAATTTCAGTTGGGGAGCATTTAAGGGGTAATTCCCATATAAATTAAAGAGTATGAATAGATTCATAAACTAAGGTGGTACCGCGGGTATAACTCGTCCTTAATTAGTTTATGGATTTTTTTGTTTTAAGAAAGAGGGATATATATGGAAAAAGAATTAGAATCTTTAAAAGAAGCGTTAAAGAAAGAACTAGAAAGTTGTAGTAAAGAAGCAGATATACTTAATGTTAAATCAAAATATGTTGGTAAGAAAAGTCGTATTGCTGAAATTATGGCTGGTCTTAAAGATATGAGTGTTGATGATAAAAGAAAGTATGGAAGCGTAATAAACAATACTAAAAAAGAAATGGAAGCAATGTGTAATGATGCTAATACACTTTTAGAAAGTAAAAGCAACGTTACATTTGATGATACAGTAGATTATGAAATAGAAAGTGGTTCACTTCATCCAGTTACA
Organism: uncultured Muribaculaceae bacterium; assembly: GCA_964611015.1. Taxonomy (GTDB): domain Bacteria; phylum Bacillota_I; class Bacilli_A; order RF39; family UBA660; genus Onthocola_B. The sequence goes on along the minus strand of CAZSXH010000079.1, from coordinate 3,860 downwards.
ATTGTTGCTAAGGAAGTAACTGACATAATGAAGAGAATGGGATTTACTGTAGTAAGTGGTCCAGAAATGGAAACAGAATATTACAACTTCGAAGCGCTAAATATTCCTAAAGATCATCCAGCACGTGATATGCAAGATACTTATTATTTAGATAATGGTTGTGTACTTCGTACTCAAACAAGTGGAATGCAAATCCATGCTATGGAAAAATACGGAGCGCCATTAAGAGTTTGTGCTCCAGGTAGAACTTTTAGAAATGAAGATTTGGATGCTAATCATGAAAATACTTTCTTTCAAGTTGAAGGTATGGTAATTGATGAAGGTGTATCAATTGAAAACTTAATGTATGTAATGGAAGAGTTATTAAAAGAAATTTTTAAAACTGATCTTCATGTTAGACTTCGTCCTGGATTCTTCCCATTTACTGAACCAAGCTTTGAAATGGATATGTCTTGTGTAATTTGTGGTGGTAAAGGATGCCCTACATGTAAAAATGCTGGTTGGATAGAACTTATTGGTTGTGGAATGGTTCATCCAAATGTACTAAGAGCTGGGGGAATCGATCCTAAAAAATATACTGGCTTTGCCTTTGGTATTGGGCTAACAAGACTTGCAATGATGAAATATAAAATAAGTGACATAAGAGGGCTTAATTCTGGAGATATAAGATATCTTAAGAATTTCGATATAAAATAGGAAAGGAAGGGTTAGAATGTTAATATCTTGTAATAAATTAAAGACTCATATAAAAAATAGTGAAACTATTGACTGGCTTAATATATGGAATACATTTACAATCAGAACTGCTGAAGTTGAAGATGTAAAAGTTGTTGGTAACTCTTTTGATGGTGTTGTAATTGCTGAAATAAAAGAATGTGTTGATCATCCTGATAGTGATCATATGCATATTTTAAAAGTTGATATAGGAGAAGATGAATTAGTTCAAGTTGTCTGTGGTGCACCAAATGTTAGAGTAGGTTTAAAAACAGCATTTGTTAAAGTTGGTGGCCATATTGATGGCATGGAAATAACTGCTCGTCCTTTAAGAGGTGTTCCTTCAAATGGTATGTGCTGTAGCATGCGCGAATTATCTATTGGAGATAATCATGATGGGATTATTGAATTTCCTGAAGATGCTCCAAATGGGATGGATGTTAAAAAGTATTTGCCAATTGAAGATATAATTGTAGAAATTGATAATAAATCCCTTACAAATCGTCCTGATTTATGGGGTCATTTAGGTATAGCACGTGAAATTGCAACTATTACAAATCATGAATTATTACCACTTGAAGTTGAAGAAGTAAAAAATGATTCAAGTGATTTAGATATAAAAATCAATGATCCGGATTTATGTTATCGTTATTGTGGTTTAAGAATTAAAGATATAAATAATAATAAAACACCTTTAGATATGCAAGTATTTTTGAATTATGTCGGAATGCGTTCAATATCTTTACTTGTTGACTTAACTAATTATTTAATGCTTGAACTTGGTCAACCAATGCATGCTTTTGATGCTCGTGTTGTTAAAAACATTGAAGTAGGAAAAGCTTCAGACGGTGATACTTATACAACGCTTGATGGAGTAGAAAGAAAACTTACAAGTGAAAACTTAATGATAAAAAATGGTGATAAATATTTTGCCATTGCAGGTGTAATGGGAGGCTTAGATAGTGAAATCCTTCCTGATACTACATCAGTATTCTTAGAAAGTGCTACATTTAATGCAGGATCAATTAGAAAAACTGCAGTTGCTTTAGGCCTTCGTACTGAAGCAAGTGCTAGATATGAAAAGTCACTTGATCCTAATATGTGTGATTTAGCAATTAAAAGATTACTATTCTTACTAAAAAGAGAAAATCCTGATTTAGTAATTGATTCTAATTTAACGGATGTATATCCTAAAAAGCTAGAAGAAATAACTATTGATTTAAGCAAAAAGACTTTAGCTATTTATATGGGTAGAACTTTAGAAGATAAAGTAGTTGTAGAAATGCTTGAAAGCTTAGGATTTAAGGTAACAGTAAAAGAAGAATGTTATGAAGTTGTTGTCCCAACATATCGTCATAGCAAAGATGTTAATATTGAAGAAGACTTAATTGAAGAAATAGCTCGTATTTATGGTCTTGAAAACTTTGAACCAAAACCATTAAAATTAGATTTAACAATTAATGAACATGAAAATACTTTTACGCAAGAATATGAAGTAAAAGAAATGCTTGCAACTAAGTATGATATGTTTGAAGTAAATAGTTATATGTGGTATGATTCAGCTCTTCTTAAAAATCTTGGTATTGAAAAAGATGGGGTAAAATTACTTGGTAAAACTGAAAATAATGTTTTAAGAGATGAACTTTCATTATCATTAATGAATATAGTTGAAAGAAATTTTAAAAACTATAATAAGTTTAATATTTTTGAAATAGGAACAGTAATTGATAATAACCTAAATAAAAGACGTTTATCAATCGTTTTAGCGGATGATGAAAAGAATATCGAACTTATCTACAATCAAGCTAAAAACATAGTTAAATACATTTTTAAGGTATTTAAAAATGTTAATGTTGAAATAAGTAACAACGTTAATGAAAAAAATTACTATGATAAGAATTTAGGAAAGATTATAACTATTGATAGTACTAAATATGGTGAAATAAATGTACTAGAAAAATCTTGTACTAATAAACTTTCTAAAAAGAAAGCAATAGTATGTGTTGAAATTGATTTTGATAAGTATGTTGATTTAGAAAAAGCTTCTAAAATAGAAAAACAAATTAGTAAATATCCAATTGTTGAATTAGACTATACTGTAATTATGCCAAATGATAGTAAGTATGAAGTTCTAAGTGATGTGTTGAAAAACTTTAGAAGCAATTTAATTGATAAATGTAAACTGGTAAGTATTTATGAAAATAAGTATACAATTAAATTTACTTTGGTAAGTTATAACAAGACATTAGAACAAAAAGACCTACAAAACTTTAAAGATCGATTCATTAGTCATATTAAGGATAATGGTCTAAATATTGTTGAATAATTATGAGTGAAATTTGTTATAAAACTATAGAAAAAGATTTAGATTATTTACATCAAGTATCAGCTGCAGTTGATTTTAATTCAAAAGATTGGAAAAAGGAAGTAGAAAAGCTAAAAGAGTATGGTATAAAGGATAATAGATTAATCGCTTTAGCTTCAGTTCAAGTGGGTATTCCTTTAAGACTTATTTATTTAAAAAGATTAGAATTAAATCGTTTAGAAGATGACTATAATGAAGATATTGTAATGATTAATCCTGTTATTACAAAAGCTAGAGGATTAACTCGCTATTGGGAAGCATGTGCTAGTTGTTTAGATATTGCAGGATTGGTTGAAAGACCATATGAGATAGAAGTAGAATATTATGATGAGAACAAAATAATAAGAAAAACCAAATTTACAGGGTTTCCGGCAACGGTAATATCTCATGAAATGGATCATTTAGATGGAATACTTCATATAGACATAGCAATTAAAACTGTAGATATGCCACCAGAAGAAAGAAAAGCATTAAGAGAAAAAGAACCATACACGGTTATAAAGAAAAGAGGAGCTTACAAAAAGTAAACTTCTTTTTTGTTTCGGTTGATAATATCATTTAATTGTAGTAAAATTATTTATGATAAGAGTAGTCATCTAAGAATATTTAACAGTCTAAAAGAGAATTAAATTTCTCTTTTTATTTTTATATATTTATTTTATAATAATATCGATCGGGGAATTACTATGAAACAAGAGACAGTAGAAAAAAGTATTATAAAAACTTATCGTAAAGATATATGGCGCAAGTTTACTAAGGCTGTTACAGAGTACAGCTTAGT
>CAZSXH010000078.1:0-4911 GCA_964611015.1 uncultured Muribaculaceae bacterium | reverse complement strand
AGAATTTAGAAAAAATTAAAGATTTAGTTAAAATGCCTAATGGAATTATTATGGTTGCTGGTGCTACTGGTTCTGGTAAATCAACTACTGTTTATAGTATGTTACAAATTTTAAATACTGTATCAAAAAATATAATTACAGTTGAAGACCCAGTTGAAATGAAAATCGAAGGTATTAATCAAGTTCAAGTTATGAGTGATATTGGTCTTACTTTTGGAAATACTTTAAGAAGTATCTTACGTCAAGACCCAGATGTCATAATGATCGGAGAAATTCGTGATAATGAAACTGCACGTATTGCAGTTCGTGCATCTATTACTGGTCATTTAGTACTATCTACTATACATACTAATAACTCTTTAAACACTATTGAAAGATTACTTGATATGGAAGTTGAAAGATACTTACTTGGTTCAGCCTTAACAGGAATCATATCTCAAAGACTAGTTAAAAAACTTTGTCCTAAATGCCGTGCTAGTAGACCTACTACCCCTTATGAAAAAGTATTATTTGAAAAAGTAATTCACCAAGATGTAAATGAAGTATATACTCCTCAAGGATGTAGCGAATGTATTAATGGTTATTCCGGACGTATTGCCTTACATGAAGTACTAATAATCAATCAAGATATTCGTGATGCTATTACAAATAATATAAGAAAAAGTGATTTAAGAGATTTAGTTTATAATAAATCAGATGTAACTAGCCTTCTTCAAGATGGTTTAGATAAAGTAGTATCTGGCCTTACAAGTGTTGATGAAATTTTAAGAGTAATTGATGTCGATGATGATATCGGCGATGATGATGAAGAAATTAAAAATGCATTTATTGGTAAATTTAGTTCCTCAGAAGAAAATTTAATTGATAGTATGAATGAAATTGAATCATTATAAAAACTATTTCAAATTGAAATAGTTTTTTATTTAAAGAAGATTAATCTTTTTCTCCTTCTTCTAACATAGTAGTTATATAAATACCATAACCAGTAGTTGGATTATCTATTATTACATGAGTTACAGCTCCTACAATCATATTATTTTGAATAATCGGAGATCCACTCATTCCTTGAACCACTCCACCAGTTTTTTCTAAGAGTTCTTTATCTTTTATTACAAATGATAAATTCTTTATTTTAGCAGTTTCATCTATCTTTGTTATTTCAATATCATATTCACCGATATTTTCCCCTTCTAAAACAGTATATATTTTCGCAGGTCCAATTTTAACTTCGGATTTTTCTGCTACCTTTAATAAATCTTTATCTGGTAAAGTTGTGTCATATAATCCATAGATTCCCACATTCGTATTTTTAATTATTTTTCCATACTTCGTATTATAGTAAAATTTAGCATTTTTACTTCCAGCTACCCCATTAATACTTTTATCAATACTAGTAATATAATTTCTAAAAATATCACCACTTTTAATTTCTACAATATTATTAGTATTACTTTCAACAATTTCATGACCTAAAGCACCAAAAATTTTTGTTTCAGGATCAACATAAGAAAGTGTTCCAATACCTGTAATACTATCTTTAACATATAAACCAGTCTTATAAATATCACCATCTTTTATAAGCTCTAATTTACTTTCTTTTAATTTATTATTTCTTTTATATGTTATTTTTACACTACCATTACTAATATTTTCTTCAACCACTTTTGTAAGTTCATCGATATTTTTTACATTTATATCATTAATTTTTATTATATAATCTCCTGATTTAATTTGAGGAGCACCTTTATTATATTTACCATTTATTTGGTAAAAACCAATAACCATAATACCATCACTATTAATCTCAATACCTAGAGTATCTCCACCAGGAATAATGTAATCAGAATAAGCCATGGCATTAATTGGTAGTATAATTAAACTTATTAATAATATTTTTAATTTTTTCATAATAATCACCATCTATATTTATTATGGCTAAAAGAGATATTGATACTAACCCAATAATTGGATAAACAAAAGAACACCTTTATGGTGTTCTTTGAATAAGAGTAGTCATGCTTACATGACTAAATAAGAAAAAAACAAGGATATTTTATAAATATTGGCATAACATAAATATCCAAAAAGGTATGCCAAGTATAAACACTAATTCATTATGATATATGGATTAGATGCAGATCCATTACCATCAACCACATATACAGTAGATTTAAGATATAGAGTTGGTCTAACTAAATAAGAATTAGTTGAGTAAGAATCTGAATTAGAGCTTCCCATACTTCCATAATCACTTAAAAATCTGATATATTGCGAAGTAGTAGCTGGAGTTATTAACCATTCTTTTCCTATTCCAAATAACCAGCTTTGTCCCGCACAAACTGATGTGTTATATTGCTCTAGCGGTGTTGTTCGTACACAGCTAGTACTTAATACACTATACCCATAATCACTTGGATACATTAATCCTATATAACCATTAAAAATAGAAGAACCAACTTTTCCTAACTCGCTTGTCCTTTCATACTTGTATGAATCCGAGGAATTTGGATATATTCCTGAACCAGAGGCAGAGTTAGGTCCTAACTTCCAGGATGCCTGTTGAATCATGCTTCGATAATTACTCTTTATACCGCTGGAACTAAAATCACATATTCCTTTATAATCCGATGATGTTGTATAGCAACTACTAGAGCTTGTACCATTTGTTGCATTATAATAATATGAATTAAGCAAAATATTCAATTCTGCACTTGCTGTTGATTCGTCTGTTGCCCATACACCATAGTCTGCATATATATAAGTGCCAATTGAATCTTCTTTAATAATCTTAACCAAATTACCGCTTTGACCATGAGTGTTATTTCCAAAAACACCAATAATACGCCATAACTCATTATTAAACCATACATAATTATTTGGATTTTTACCTTCATATCGATAATCAGTTCCAGTAGTTCCATCTGTTCTTGATTCGGCAACTACTTTTCCAGTACCTTGAGTTGTACTGTTCAAACCAATTACTTTATTAGCTAGTGTGGTTTTTGCTATTGCTGTAAAAGTTAAATTACACTTATTAGTTTCTTTTAAAACATTAACACCATCTGTTGCATTAACTGATAGTTTCCATTCATCATATAACCATTTACCAGTTCCTCCAGAACACGATACGCTCACTCTATAAGCTCCTTTAGCAGGAATACTTGTAGGATGGGTTGTATTTCCTGAAGTATCAATTACAGTTAAAGCATAGATTACATCTGTAGTTTCGAGAGTATCATTTTGGAATTTAGTCAATTTCAAAATTATTAATGATAAAGCAATAATTCCTAAGCTTAATAAAAACAACTTTTTTTTCATTATATAATCCTTTCTAATTACCCATTCCAATTATGTATGGATTAGTTCTTGTTCCTGCTCCAGAAACTACGTACACATTTGATGACAAATATAATGTTGGTCGAACTTGGCGAGAATTGTATGAGAAAGCTGCCGAACCAACAGCATTAGCAGTTACATACATTGCTTGATATATCGTAGTATATGTTGTTTTTTTGTAATAAAAGGATAATGTCCATTCATTTAAATAAGAATTTAGCCAACTTTGATCCGCACATCCTTCGACAAAGTATTGATTTGAAGCTCTTGTTCTTGAACAACTACTTGATAAAACACTATAAGCATAATCGCTCGCATACATCAATCCTATGTATCCTTGATATGTTGCACTCGCATCACTTGAAACAGTCGTTCCTCTTTCTGACGCATAGAGATATTGTGCTGCGCTATAACTTGTACTTCCACCAAGCTTCCAAGTTACCTTTTGAACCATTCCTCGGTAATTATTTTGGATTCCATTTATCATATAATTACAATTAGATGTAAAAAACACTTTTTCATTACTATTATTAGAATAAATAACACAATTTCCAGAGTTTGTTCCATTTGTACCATTGTAATAATAAGTATTAAGCAATGTGTTTAAAGATGAACCAGATGTAGTTGATGAGGTTGCCCATATTTGATTTTGTTCTGATGTATCATTATTAAATGAAAATACTCCTAGTGACTCATCTCTTATTATCTTAACCAAGTTACCAGTTTGACCATGAGTATTGCTTCCAAATACCCCAATTATTCTCCACAACTCATCATTAAACCATACATAATTATATGGGTCTTTTCCTTCATACCTATAATCGCTACCGCTAGTACTATCTGCTCTTGTTTCTGCAACTACTTGTCCAGTACCTGTTGTTTTACCACTTAAGTTTATTACTGTATTTGCCAATGTTGTCTTACTTGATGGATTAGTATATGTTATAGTACAATTACCTGAATTAGTTATAGATGACACTTCTACTCTATTATATTTAGGATTAAATGTTGCTGATGCACTACTGCAACTTAACGTTGCTGGCAAACCTCCCATATGATTATTATCACCTGTAGGATAAGTATTAGGTGTAGAAACTAACATAAAATCAGGAGACAAAGTTTTTCCTGTAGTAGATACAACGTTTGTAGAGTGACTACTAGCATCTACTGCATATGCTTTAAAAGAATATGATGTGCCTTCTTTCAATCCTGTCATTACATAAGTTGCTGATGTTGAATACTTATAAGTTTCGCCACCATCACTTGAAAAATAATATCCACTTAAAGCTTTTGTACCTGCTGATGCTGTTATCTTTAACGTTACTGATGTTTCTGTAGCGTTAGATGCTTCTAGTTTTGAAGCTGTTGGTTCTATATATGTTGTTTGAATTGAACTACTTGTTTTAGTCGAAGATGTATGACCTTTTACATCTTTTCCATATACACTCACTGTGTAATTTGTTCCTGATTGTAACCCACTTACGGTACATGGTGTAGATACATTACTAGTTGCTATATTGCCACCTGCACTACATGTGTATTCTAATATATCATAACTTCCCTTTGTTGCACTGA
>CAZSXH010000077.1:0-4949 GCA_964611015.1 uncultured Muribaculaceae bacterium | reverse complement strand
AAAAACGAGCAACTAGAAAAACTAATTGCTCGTTCTTTTATTTTTTTACTTATAGCAGAAAATTCTTCTTCATTAAAACGGACAATTTTCATCATATAGCTATCAGTTTTATCACTAACCTTTAAGTTCATGATACATACAGGACCTTTTTTACCTTGGCGTTCAACAACTTCTTTTTGAAAAACATATACTTCAACTATAATGTTTTTTACTTCTCCTAAGATATTTCTTAATTCTGTTACATCCCCATCTTTATGAGTTCCAATTACAAAAGGACTATCTTCCTTCTTTACCACCGTAGTTATTTTTTCTTTTTCAATTTCTTCTTGAATATTTTTTCGAATTGTATCACTTATACTTATATCAATTTCAAATTTACCTAATCCATATTGTTCTAATTTTTTTATTAAAGATTTACTTTCTTTTAATAAATCATTTTTTTCAAATTCATTCGATGCTTGAAAATAGATTGTATTATTTTCAATTACTACATTATTTTCTTTCAGGCTCAAAAGAGATGGCCTTTTAAGTATTATTTCATCTAGTAAATAATCGATGTATTTTTTTACATCTTCTGGAGTAATATCTTCATAACTTAATACTACATCACATTTTTTTTCGCCATTAATTCCATTTGCCGCACACAGAAAAAGATTATTAACATCATCAATATTAATAACATTACTAGAATTTATATAAACCACAAATTTTTCTTCGCTTTTTTTTAAAACTACTCTTGAAAGGGTAGCATTTTTAAATCCTTCACCTGAAAAACTAATACTTTTAAAAAATCTTTCTAGCTCGTTCATGCTACCCCACCTTTCTTATATTATTAACGATTATACTATATTTGTCAAACCTTTTTGAGACTTCCCCAAAAACTTCTACCAAATCATTATTATTTATTTCATTAAGCAATTTAAAGCTACTTGGAAACACAGTAAAATCTGCATTTCCAGTTTCATCATTTCCTACAAAAAATGCCATATCTTCATTTTTCTTTGTTTTTATCTTACTAACTTTTTCAATTAATACAACTGTTTTTATTTTTTTAAAAGCAAAACTCTCTAAATCCATTAACTTCATATATTCTTTTTTACTGTATTTAGAGGCTGGATGATTAGTAATATAAAAGCCAAAACTTTCAAGTTCATGTTTTCTTAATTGTTCATTACTATATTCACTTTCCAAAACTATTATAGGTTTTTCGACAGTCCCTTCATCGTCTGCAAGATCAGCATAATTTAGGGCATTATCAATATTGTTAATCAGGGTTTGATGATTTAAATCAAAAGAGTCCATAGCACCAGCATTAATTAACGCTTCTAAAATTTGTTTGTTCATAAAGTCTTTAGTCTTATAGCAAAAATCAAATATATCCAAAAATGAATCTTTTCTTACTTCTAATATCTTATTTGATATTTCTTTTGTAATATTTTTAATTAACCACAGTGGCATTATTAGAGAATTATCATTTATCACATAATCATTTTTAGATTCATTAATACTAGGTTTATAAAAATTAATTCCTTTACTTTTCAGATAAGATAAATACTTACTCTTTTTTTCGTTTGTTCCACCATTATTTAGTAATTCTACAAAAAAATGAGCAGGATAATATACTTTTAAATAAGCCATTTGATAAGCAATCAAAGCATAAGCAACTGAATGAGATTTATTAAATCCGTAATTAGCAAATTTAACAATTAAGTCATAAATTTCTTTGGCTACACTACTACTATATCCTTGACTTACTGCTCTTTTAATAAACTTTTCTTCTTCTTCCTTTAAAACATTATCTTTTTTCTTGGAAATAGCTCTTCTTATTAAATCTGCTTCTTGATAAGAATAACCTCCAATTTTTCCAAGGATTGCTATAATTTGCTCTTGATATATTAAAACTCCATATGTTTCTTTTAAAATGTCTTCTAAATCTGGGTGAATATAAGTAACCTTTTCTTTTCCTTCTTTTCGAAGAATAAACTCTTCAGCATGATCTTTAGGGCCAGGTCTTCCTAAAGCAACCCCTGCCACTAAATCACTAAAAGAATTAGGTTTTAATTTGGCAACTAAATTTTTCATCATCGGAGTTTCAAATTGAAATACCCCTTCAGTTTTTCCTGCTTTAAATAATTCCAATACTTTTTTATCATCTAACTTTATATCACTCAGTACAAATTTATCTAAAGATTTAGTAATATTTGCAATCGTAGTAAGATTCTTAAGTCCCAAAAAGTCCATTTTTAAAAGACCAATATTCTCTAAATACTCCATTGTAATACCAGTTACTAAAATATCATTTTCATAATGTATAGGAATGACTTCATCAACATCTACACTAGATATAACAACGCCAGCAGCATGAGTAGAAACATTTTTCTTTAAGTTTTCTAAATGCATAGATATATTATAAACTTCTTTTAATTCTTTATAGTTGTGTAAAAACTTTTTAACACTTTCATTTTCAATATTTTCTTTAAGACTTTTAAAGCCATTAATATTTCGAACAAACTTATCAATCAAATCACTATTTATATTTAAAAGTTTTCCAACTTCTCTTAATACTAATTTGCTTTTCATAGTATTAAAAGTAAGACCTAACGCCACTTTGTTTTTGCCATATTTGCATCTTACATAATCAATTACCATTTCTCTTTTATTTGCATCAAAATCAATATCAATATCAGGCATTGTAATACGAGCAGGATTTAAAAACCTTTCAAATAACAAGTTATATTTTAAAGGATCAATATCGATTATTCCAATAACATAACTAACTAAAGAACCGGCAGCAGAACCACGGCCAGGACCAACTAAGATGTTATTTTTTTTTGCATATAAAACATAATCATAAACGATTAAAAAATAATCAACAAATCCCATCTTTTCAATAACATCAAGTTCATAATCTAATCTTTTTTGATATGCATCTGTTACTTTACCATTTAATCTTTTATTAAGACCTGCATTTGCTAAACTACGTAAAAACTTAGCAGAATTAACTTCATCATTATACTTAGGTATATATCTATTTCCTGAAGGCATCTCAACATTTAGCTTTTCAATAACTTCATTAATTTTTTCATTATCAATAAAATCTGCATTATGATAATAATTACTACTATAATCCTTTTTTTCTTCTTTTCTTAAAAGATCTAAATATTCCATATATTTTAATTCTTCTAATTTTAAAGCACGTAAATCTTCAACATATATAGAGTTTTTAGTAATTACTAAAGAATTATTTTTTTCATATAAATTACTATAGCCAATATAAACATCAGGATAATTTAAATTATAATAAATATCTTTACTTTTAAATGGCACTATAAAAAGTAAGTTATCATGATACTTATCTAAATCTATCATTGATACTTCCCTAGTCTCTTTAACTGTATTTATTTTTATTAAGTTTTTATACCCTTCATAATTCTTAGCATATAAATATAAGTATTTTTTATCTAAAGTAATATGTAGACCAATAATAGGTTTAATTGAAGCATTTTTACAAGATTCATAAAAATCTAGCACCCCATATAAATTTTCATCACAAATACCACAAGCTTTGATATTATTATCACACAAAAAAGTAATTAAATCTGGTACTTTAATTAAACTTTTTAAAAGCGAATAATCAGTTGTTACTTTCAGTGGTGCATACATAATACTCTCCTATAAATAAATTATAACATAATTTTAGGTTTGAATTAATAAAAATAAGTATTTTTAAAGTATTTTTTTTCTTTAAAATACTAGCATTTATTTGACAAAAATAAAATATAATGATAAAATTTTTAAGTAACGAAAAGGAGTGAAGAAAATGGCTACAAAAGTAACTACTAAAAAACCTTTGACTGGTAACAGAAGATCACATGCTCTTAATGCTACTAAGATGAAACAAAAACCAAATTTACAAAAGAAAACTATTAATGGCGAAAAAGTTATTATTAGTGCAAGAGAAGCTAGAACATTAAATAAGAAGGCTGCATAATTAAAAATGTAGTTTTTTTATGCATAAATTACTGCAATAAGGATATAATAAAAATATCAAGGATGATGTATATCCTTGATATTATAAATTGATGGGATATTTCATCCCATCTTTTTTTGTATTTGAAAAGATTATAATATTTCTTCAATTATATAACGAGGTCTTTCTTTTGTTTCACTGTATACTTTTCCAATATACTCACCTATTACTCCAAGAGAAATCATTTGAATTCCTCCGATAAACCAAATTGATATTGCAAGAAATGTCCATCCAGCAACTACAGCACCTTGGATTTTTCTAATTAAAGAATAAATCATAATTCCAATGCTTATTAATAGCACAATTACCCCAAGAGCTAAAATAAAACGCAAAGGCTTAATACTAAAAGATGTAATACCATCACAAGCAAATGCTAGCATTTTTTTAAGTGGATATTTAGAAACTCCAGCAAATCTTTCATTTCTTTCATAATAAACGATTTCGCTTTTATAGCCTATTAAAGGAACTATTCCTCTTAAGAAAAGATTGACTTCCTTAAATTGTTCTAATCCTTCCAATGCTCTTTTACTCATCAATCTGCAATCAGCATGATTATAAACTATATCAACTCCAAATAGTTTCATTATTTTATAAAATCCTTGAGCAGTAGTTCTTTTAAAAAACGAATCTTTTTTACGACTACTTCTAACCCCATAAACAACTTCACAGCCGTCATTATAAGCATCAACCATTTTTTCAATGACACTTATATCATCTTGTAAATCAGCATCCATTGAAATGGTAATATCAGCTTCATCTTTAGCAGTCATCAGTCCAGCAAGTAATGCATTTTGATGTCCTCAATTTCGTGATAATTTTACTCCTTTAAATATTTTGTCTTCTTTGTTTAAAGATTCTATTAACTCCCAAGTTTTATCTTTACTTCCATCATTTACAAAAAGAATTTTACTTTTTTTAC
>CAZSXH010000076.1:0-4987 GCA_964611015.1 uncultured Muribaculaceae bacterium | reverse complement strand
ATGGCTGCTCAATCTATCGGAGAACCAGGTACACAGTTAACCATGAGAACATTCCACTCTGGTGGGGTTGCCCATGGTGGGGATGCCGATATTACTCAAGGGCTTCCAAGAGTTGAAGAATTATTTGAAGCTCGTATTCCAAAAGGAAAAGCAACTATTGCTGAAATTTCTGGTAAAGTTATCGGTGTTGAAGAACAAAATGGTAAATATGCTATAACAATTGAAAATGAAGCAGGTGTAAGAGAACATATTACAAATTACAACATGAAAGTAAGAGTAAATGTTGGAGATACTGTTGAAGCAGGAGATAAACTTACTGAAGGTGTTATTTCACCAAAAGAATTACTTGCTGTAACAGATCCATTAACTGCTCAAGAATACATCTTAAAAGAAGTTCAAAAAGTATATAAACTTCAAGGTGTTGATATTTCCGATAAACATATTGAAATTATCGTTAAGAGAATGATTAATAAGGTAAGAATTACTGATGCTGGTGATACTGAATTTGTTGAAGGCTTATCTGTATCTCTAAGAGACTTTGCTGAAGGCAATAAACCAGTTATTCTAGCTGGAGGAGTTCCTGCTAAAGGAAATCCAATAATGCTTGGTATAACTAAGTCATCACTAGAAACTGATTCATTCTTATCAGCAGCTTCATTCCAAGAAACTACAAGAGTTTTAACAGATGCTGCTATTCATGGTAAAGTAGATGGACTTCAAGGTCTAAAAGAAAACGTTATTATTGGTAAACTAATACCTGCAGGTACTGGTTATAAACAATATAGTGATCTTTCAATGGAACTTGAAAAAGATATTTTAGATGATGATGCTAGTGAAGTGTTAGAAGAAAAACTAATGGATGATGCTGAAATCGTTGAAGAAGCTTTAAATTTAACAGAAGAAAGTGCTGAATAGTACTTTCTTTTTTTAATTAATTAAAATTGGTTGTAATTTTATAATATAATGATATAATTTAACTATAATGTGAGGTGTTGATATGGAAAAGTTGAAAGGATTATTTAAAAACAAAAAATTTATAATTGCTTTAGGTGCAATTTTAATATTAGTTGCTTTATTGGTTGGAGTTATTATTGCTTTAAATACTAATAAAGATGAGAAAGTATTAAAAACAGAAACACATACAATGTATGTAAAGATTAATCCCTTAGTAAAATTGACTTTTGAAGTTAGTTACTATGAATGTTTAAATGAAAAAGGAGAAAAAACAATTTGTGGAGATTCTACACAGTTAGTAACTGACTATGAGTTAATAAATGACGATGCTAAGGAATTTTATAAGGAAATGGATTTCAAAGGCAAAGATGTAATGAAAGTAGTAGTGGCATTATGTGATACTGCAAGAGATAATAATGTTGGATTTACTTCTTTAGAAATAACTTCAGATTATAAATTTGATAAAGAAAAAATATCTGAAGCAATAAAAAATGGTTCTAAATATGACACAGTTTATAATGTTTTTGTTGATTTTGAAGAAAGTATAAATGAACAAGAGATTCTAGATAAAGCAGATGATGGCCCAATAGTAACTTATACAGTTAAGTTTGATACTAATGGTGGATCAAGTATTGATGATGTTGTAGTAAGAGAAAATGATTTAGTGTTAGCACCAGTTATACCAACTAAAAAAGGATATGAATTTGTAAGCTGGCAACTAGATGGAAAAGACTATGATTTTAAAACAGCTATTACTAAAGACATTACATTAAAGGCTAAATGGAAGAAAGCTTCAACTGGAGAAACAGTAGCAGAAGAAACTAAAAAAATAGAATTATCTTATTATTGTAAGGCGGTAAATTTTGCAAATGTTGGTAATGGATTACTTGCCAAATGTGCAGAGAAGTATCAACAATATACTGTAACTATGACTGTTGCAAAGTCTTTAGCGGATAAGCACAAAAACAAAAATGAGTTGTTAAATTATTTAACAATAACTGCAGATATGAATGGTAAAAAGATTGGTAATTATGATGTAAATGTTAAAGTTACTTCATCTAATAGTGGTATAACTGCAGAAGTAAAAGACAAAGTAAAAATTGAAGTTCATAAAGCACCAGAATCTACTTTAAGTAAGATTAATTTAAATGAAAATATTATGGTTGAAGTTGGAGATGGCTTTTCATCTTGTGGTGATTCAACAATTATATTTTCATCAAACATAGAGGAAGTATATCCAGATATGGTTAAAAAGGATGGAAAAGGAAATAAAGCAATCTACTTAGTTAGAGATGAATATCAAAAGTATTTAGTTGATTCTGGAATGAGTGAATCAGAGTACAAACAATATAATTTAGAAAGTAAATTCATGGAAAGATTTAATCAAATAAATTGGAATACCACTAAAGAAACAGAAGTTAATAATATTTTAAAAGAAATGGAAAAACAAAAGGTTCCAGGTATAGCAGGCTTCTATGGTGGACTAGAAAATCATATGGGATTTTATTATGACTATAATTATATTAATATTTATGATGATGACTTATTTAGTAAATTAGATAGTGAATTATCTACTGCATCTACTAATTTTTGGAGTAAGTTAAATAAAGCCGTTGAAGGAAGAATAAATTTAATTTATTATGATGCTTGTGGATCAGGTCCTAGTGAAAAACTTCTTGATGAAGAAATGTGTAAAGAATATAATCTTAATTGTTCTAGATGGTAAAAGTGCTAATTTAGCACTTTTTTTGTGATATAATTTATTTAGGAGTTATAAAATGAAAAAGCTAGATATTATTTATGAAGATAAAGAAATAATTGTTATAAATAAACCATCTGGAATTCTTAGTGTATCTGATGGCAAAACTAATAATACCTTATATCATGAAGTAAGAGAGTATTTAAATAAAAAAAATCAAAAATTATTTATTGTTCATCGTTTAGATAAAGATACATCTGGTATTTTGTTATTTGCTAAAAATGAAAGCTTAAAAAAACATTTGCAAGATAATTGGAATGAAATATGTGTTTTAAGAGAATATGTAGGAATTGTTGAAGGAACCCCATTAAAAGAAAAAGATACTTTAAAAGATTATTTAAAAGAAAGTAATAGTTTACAAGTATATGTTACAAAAGATATTAAAAAAGGTAAGCTTGCAATTACCAATTATGAAGTTGTTAAAAGTAATAATAAGTATAGTATGTTAAGAATAACAATTGAAACTGGAAGAAAAAATCAAATAAGAGCCCAACTTAGCAATATTGGAAATCCTTTAATTGGAGATAAAAAATATAATGCCCTAAGTAATCCAATTAATAGATTAGGTCTTCATGCAAAAAAATTAGTTATTAAAATTAAGGAAAAAGAAATTAACTTTGAAGCAAATGAGCCAGATAGTTTTAGTAAATTATTTAGCTGATTTGCTTTTTGCTTTATTTATATTAGAATATCAGCCAATTAACGAAATTAATAATAAAGGTTAAAATGCATTTTTATCTTTAAGAAAATAATATATATGATAAAATATAGTTATGAAGAAAGTATATGTTGAAATAACTAATAATTGTAATTTAAATTGTTCATTTTGTATCCATAATCAAAGAAAAAATAAATTTATGGAGATGGATGAGTTTAAAATTATTTTAGAAAAGTTAAAAGGTACAACAAAGTATCTTTATTTTCATGTACTTGGTGAGCCGCTAGTTCATCCAGATATTAATGCCTTTATAGATATTGCCTCCGAGGATTATTTTATTAATATTACTACTAATGGTTATTTAATAAAAAAGATAAAAGATAATAAAAATATAAGACAACTAAATATTTCATTACATAGCTTTACTGAAAATGGTAATAAAAGTGTTGATGAGTATATGAATGATATATTTGAAGTAGCTGATAATTTAAGTAAGCATACTTATATTAATTATCGTCTTTGGGTAGGAGAAAATAAAGATATAATTAAAATCTTAGAAGAAAAATATAATAAAGAAATAAATGGCTCTAAGAAGCTATCCGAAAATGTATTTATAGATATTGAAAAAACTTTTATCTGGCCGGATTTAAATAATAAATTAAAAAAGATAGAAGGTAAGTGTTATGGGCTTAAAGATCATATTGGTATTTTAGTAGATGGAACTATTATTCCTTGTTGCCTAGATAGTAAAGGTGATATTAATTTAGGTAATATTTTTAAAGATGATATAAATGATATACTTAATAGCAGTAGGGTAGAAACTTTAAAAAATAATTTATCAAACGGTAAAAGAACTGAAGCACTATGTCAACACTGTGGTTTTAAAGAATAGACAAATGTTTTGAATTTGTGCTAATATTATAACTAGAGGTGAAGCTATGGAATTTTTTGAAAATATGCTTAATCATAATCATTATCTAAACAATTTTGCTTGTAAAGATAGTGATGCTATTTATATAAATAAAGAAGATAATGATTTTAGAACACCGTTTTTTCGAGATATAGATAGAGTAATATATACTCTTGCTTTTCAAAGATATAGTGATAAAACTCAAGTGTTTTCATTTAAAGAAAATGATCATTTAACTAAAAGAATGATTCATGTTCAATACGTTAGTAAAATTGCAAGAACGATAGGAAGAGCTTTAGGGTTAAATGAAGATTTAATTGAAGCAGCAGCATTAGGGCATGATTTAGGTCATACTCCTTTCGGTCATGTTGGTGAAGCCATTTTAAATGATATTAGTCTTAAGAATAACGAAGGATACTTTAATCATAATGTTCATAGCGTAAGACTTTTAAGATATATTGAAAACTATGGTAATGGTAAAAATATTACTCTACAAACACTAGATGCGATAATGTGTCATAATGGAGAATTTGTTCGTGGAATGTATGTTCCCAAAGCTAAAACTTATGAAGAATTTTTAGAAGAATATGAAAAAACATATAAAGTTAAGGGAGCTACTAAAGAACTTATTCCTATGACTTTAGAAGGATGCGTTGTAAGAATTAGTGATTTAATTGCTTATTTAGGAAGAGATATTGAAGATGCT
>CAZSXH010000075.1:0-4991 GCA_964611015.1 uncultured Muribaculaceae bacterium | reverse complement strand
CACAACCACCACGATTAGCATCTCTAAGCGTCATATAATTTGATAAAATGCATTTACCACTAAAAGAAGTACACATAGCACCATGAATAAACACTTCTACTTCTATTCCTAAATCTTTTATTCTTTTAATTGCTTCTCTTGATGCCTCACGAGCTAAAACTACACGAGTAACTCCTAAATTTTGCCAAAATTTAACTGTTTTGCTATTTAATGCACTCGCTTGAGTAGAAAGACATATTGGCAAATTTAGTCCTAATTCTTTAATTCTTTTAACTACAACGATATCACTTACTATTAAACCATCCACGTTTATACTCTCTAAATGTTTTAAATATTCATCTAAACCATCTAAATTATCATCATGAAAGACAATATTAACAGTTACATAAAACTTTTTCCCCAGTTTATGTGCATACTCAGTTGCTTCCTTTAACTCTTCATTGCTAAAGTTTTTTGCGTTAGCACGAAGCCCAAAATCTCTACCTCCGGCATAACAAGCATCAGCCCCATAAAGATAGGCAAATTTTAGTTTTTCGAAATCTCCTGCTGGAGCTAATAATTCAGTCATTTAAATCACTCACTTTATAAACTGTTTTTTGATCTAAAAAATATCTAGAATTAGAAATATTTGCAATATCATTATTCATAACTACATTTGTTATATCTTCATTTTCTAAAAATAAAGGATCATACCAAAAATATAATACATTATTTAAATCTAATAAACTTAAAGCATTATAATATGGCCAAGCATAAAACTTAGTACCAAATTTATTTTCTACTACTTTAAAATATTTATCTTCTATTTTAGCATTTATACTACTATCTTTAGTTAAATTATGATACGTTTGATAATTACTTACTAGCATTCTTCTTGAATACATTAAAGTTTTTAATCCAAATACATTTATTACTAATGGTTTTATAGCATTACTTGCAATATTTCTTATTTCACTCTCTGTTAAATCATTAGAAACAATTACACTATCTACATATTCTAAATAATAATTTACTGAGCGAGTACTATTAGCTAAATGATCTAATAATAGTATTTTAGTAATATTTAAATCTTTTACAATCTCTATTATGCCTAAATCATCAAACACTATCCCTTTAATATTACTGTTTCTTATAAGCTTTTCTAGAACATCAAGATCACTATCTTCTAAAATTCTATTTACAAGACAAAAATCTGATATTTCATCAATATCAAATTCTATATCATATCCAACACAAAAATCTTTTAACGGAAATAATAAACTAATATCTTCTTCATTATCAAAACTTTTGATGAGATTATTATTTGTAACTGTAACTAATTTTTTCATTCTTTCCACGTGCTTATTGAAAGTCCGTCACCTTTGTTAATGAATTTAGTATCAAATTCTTCATTATTTTCTAAAAATTCTACGTAACTTTCAATTTTTTCTACTAAACTTTTTAAATTACCTTTATCTAATTCATTAGATTTTCCAACATAACCATGAAATTTAATATTATCTGTGATTATTGCTCCACCTGGATTTAAGAAGTTTTTGTATTTTTCAAAAAACTTAGTATATTGTCCTTTAGCAGCATCAATAAATATCAAGTCATATCTTAAATCTTCAGATAAATTCAATTCCAAAGCATCTTGATATACGACATTTACCTTTTTTTCCATGCCGCATTTTTTTACATTTTTAAGACATTCCATATATCTAGTTTCGTCTCGTTCAATAGTAGTTACTACACAGTCCTTTGAACTAGAAGCCATAAGAATTGCAGAATAACCGATAGCGCTTCCGATTTCTAATACGCTTTTAATATTATTATCTTTGATATAACGCATTATATGAGCAATTGAAGCTTTTTCGATTATAGGCACATTATTTTCTTGTGCATATTTTTCCATTTCTATAATTTGTTCTTTCATAATTTATCACCTATCCATATATTTTTTTCCAATTTTCAAATTCAGAATAATTATTTGTAAATAATACTTTTCCATTTGTAGCATAAAAGTATGTATAATCTGTATCAGCAGGATTTAAAGCTGCTTTTATACTTGTAATTGATGGATTACATATCGGTCCAATAGGAAGCCCCAAAAATGTAGTAACTCGTGTATTATAAGGGTTATTATCATTTAAATCCTTTACTGTTAATTTAACATCTTTTCCGTTTTTATCTTTGTATTCTTTTTGGACCCCATAATAAGTTGTAACATCCATTCCCAAACTCATATTCATATTTAATCTTTTATAAATTACTTGAGCTACTTTCTCACGATCTTCTTCACTGTTTGCTTCTTTTTCAACAATGCTTGCAATAGTTAAAATATCATGTACAGAATACTTACTTTTTTCTATTTCTTCTTTTATCGGTTCTAATTGTTTTTTTGTCTCATTAAGCATTTTTCTAACAACAGTATCTAAAGTTGTTTCTTCGTAAAATTCATAAGTATTTGGAAATAAATAACCTTCTAAAGGAAAATAGATATCATCATCTAAAATATCATCTGTTAAAAACCAATAATCAGCAACTAGTCCTTTTAAATATGCTTTATCATTGATTTCTTTAATTATTATATCATAATCTAAGTTTGTATCTTCACTAACTAATTCAAGATATTTTTTAAGTGTAATTCCTTCTACAAAAGTAATTGTACTTGAAGGTCTTTTTTCTTCAATAACTTCTCCTTTATTAAGGCTTTTTATAATATCTTCAGTAGACATGTTTCTACTAAATTCATAAACACCCGCTTGGATGTTTTTATTACCATTTAGGATAATGTATAAAAGTGTAACATATTTACTTTTTATTAAATTTGCATCTTTTAGATTTTCAACAATCTTTTCTTTACCTTCGTTCTTTACTACTTCAAAAGTAACTTCTTCATATTTTTTACTTACTGGTGTAAGAGCATAAAAGAAAATTCCTATTAAAATAGCTATTATAAGTACAATTATACCAAGAATGAGGAATACTATTTTCTTTTTATTCTTTTCTTCCATATTATTCACTACTTTCTTTTTTACTTATCATACCTTCAACTTGAATTAAAATACCATCTAAATATTCTAATGTTTCTTTATCATTTATCGGTTTAATGCTTTGACTTCCAAAGGAAAAATCATACTTTCCGGCATAACAAATAATTTCATCACAATCATTGGTTTCTAAGGCTGTATAGATAATAAAGGTTCCATCTTCTGCCTCAATCTTAATTAATGGTTGAAATTCCCCTTTTCCATCATTACTTTCAATTATAAGCTTATTTTTCATTTTGCATCCTTTTTAAAAATGTTTCAAGAATTAAGACAGCAGATAAAACATCAGTCTTTTCTTGCTTGTTTATTTTTTTCATACCATTATTTTTCATTATATTGATGGCTTCAACAGTTGTAAGTCTTTCATCCTCTAAATATACTGTTATATCTTTTTCTTCAAGCATTTTTTTAAAATTCATACTTCTTTCTGCTGCAAACCCTAAGGTGTTATCCATATTTTTAGGAAGACCTAAAACGACAGCACTTATATTGTATTCATTAATTACTTTTAATAGTTCTTCTAAAGCAATAGTGTATTCTTCTCTTGGGAATTTAATTAACTTTAACGGACTTGCTAATATTCCTGATTTATCACTGATAGATATTCCTAGAGAAGTAACTCCTAAATCCAAACCTAAATAACGCATTATTTCCCCAAATAGGCATTAATAATTGCCATTAAAACTTCACTACGATCATATGAACAAATCTTTTTTCTTGAATTATTAAAAGATGTAATATACTTTGGATCACCACTTATTAGATAACCAACAATTTGATTTGTTGCATTATATCCTTTAAATTCTAATGATTCAATAACTTCATTTATAGTCATTAATATAAGTTCTTGGCGTAATTCTTTTACATTAAATATAGTCGTTTTATTATCTATCATTATATTTACTCCATTCGCTTAATAACTTAAGCTCATAATAATTCTAACAAAAAATCCCTTGTTTTGCAACATATGAAAAGGATGGATAAACATCCATCCTCAATTAATGCAATTCTTTATTAATCATTAAATTCATCTTGATGATCTTTAAAGAAATTATAATATACTTTAACATTTTCAAGTTCATTCCATGCTTTTTCTTTTGCAGGTTCGCTATCTAAGTCATAAATCTTTGCATCTTTTATACTAAGGAGAATTGGGGAATGAGTCGCAATTATAAATTGACAGTTAAAAAATCTTGCTGATTCTTCAATAAACTTAGCTAATTTTAGTTGCATGCTTACAGACATACTATTTTCTGGTTCATCTAATATGTATATGCTATTTTCTTTAATCTCAGAGATAAAATACATTAAAGCTGATTCACCATTTGATTGCTCTTGAATTTCACGGCTTAGCATTCTTCCTTTTATATATTGCGATAATGATTTAGTTTTAGCATCTGCAGTATTTACAAGTGAAACATAATCATTAAAATCAGTAATTTTAGAATTTTTTACCGAATAATATTCTCTGACTAATTCTTCTCTTCTATTATAGCCACCATGATTAAGTCTTCTTATATTAAATAAATAATCAAAAACATCATCACTGCTTATTACTTTTATTTCCAAATAATCTACATTAGCCATATCTCTTTTGCAAATTTCAATATATCTATTAAACATTTCTCCTTTGGGAGCATTAATATTTCTCTTTGCTTTTAGCGTTTCTGCAATTATATTTAAAAGTGTAGATTTACCCGATCCGTTTTCACCATACATTATCGTTATATTATCAAATGTAATCTTTTCTAGTTCTTTTTTAGGAAAAATATTAAACGGATACTGATTTTGGATATAAGTCCTTTCTTCATAATTTAGTAATTGTTCTTCATCATCACGTGATGGTAATCGAAAGCTTTCAAGATAAACCATTTTAAATCACCTAATGATATTATATCATAACATTGCACTAAAAGCAAACGTTCATTCGCGTTTCTTTTTAATATATTTATTCAATAA
>CAZSXH010000074.1:0-5109 GCA_964611015.1 uncultured Muribaculaceae bacterium | reverse complement strand
GGAATTACTGAAGTTAATGCATTATCACCACATTATCGTTGCAAAAAATGTAAACATAGTATATTTGAAGATGAAAATGGACTTTCACTTGGTGCAACTTGGAAAAGTGGTTTTGATTTACCAGATAAAAAATGTCCTAAGTGTGGAGAACTTATGTATAAAGATGGCCAAGATATGCCATTTGCAACATTCTTAGGATTTAATGCTGATAAAGTGCCTGATATCGATCTTAACTTTTCTGATTTGAATCAAGCTGCTGCTCATGATTATACTAAAGTGTTATTTGGGGTAGATAATGTTTATCGTGCTGGAACTATAGGTACTGTTGCAGAAAAAACAGCCTTTGGGTTTGTTAGAGGATATGCTGAAGCTAAAAATATTATTTTAAATAATATCGAGATTGAAAGACTTGCCCAAGGATGTACTGGTGTTAAAAGAACTACTGGTCAGCACCCGGGAGGAATTGTAGTTATTCCAGGATATATGGATGTCTTTGATTTTACGCCTTTCCAATATCCTGCGGAAGATATTGATGCGACTTGGAGAACTACCCATTTTGATTATCATGCTATTGATGAAGATGTTCTTAAGCTAGATATATTAGGTCATACTGATCCAACACAACTTAGAATGATTCAAGATTTATCTGGAATAGATGTAACTACTGTTCCTCTTGATGATAAAGAAACGATGAAGATATTTTTATCACCAGAACCCCTTGGAGTTACAAAAGAACAAATCATGTGTGAAACTGGAACTCTAGGAGTACCGGAATTTGGAACACCATTTACAATAGGAATGCTTACTGATACTAAGCCAAAAACATTCGCCGAACTTATCAAAATATCTGGGCTTTCTCATGGTACTGATGTTTGGCTTGGAAACGCTCAAGAGTTGATTAGAAATAATATCGTACCATTTAGTGATGTAATAGGATGTCGTGATGATATTATGGTTTATTTGATGTATAAAGGAATGGAACCAATTAAAGCGTTTAAAATAATGGAATTCGTTCGTAAAGGAAAAGCTAGTAAAGATCCAGATTCTTGGAAAGGGCACAAAGAGACTATGGAAAAGGCCGGAATTGAAGATTGGTACATCGATTCTTGTGGTAAGATTAAATACATGTTCCCGAAAGCACATGCTGCAGCATATGTAATGAGTGCTTTTAGAATTGCATACTTTAAAGTTCATTATCCAGCGATTTATTATGCAACATATTTTTCAACTCGTTTTGATGACTTTGATTTAGAAGTAATGGTTAAAGGATATGATGCCATTAAAGCTAAAATGATTGAAATAATTAATAAAGGATATAGCGCTACTAATAAAGAATCAAGTGTATTAGAAACTTTAAAATTATGTTTAGAAGCAACAGCGAGAGGATTTAAATTTGGAATGATTGATCTTGAAAAGAGTGATGGTAAAAACTTTGTTGTTGATCCAAATGATGAAAAAACTCTTATTTGTCCATTTAGAACTCTTGATGGACTTGGAGAATCGGTAGCAAATAAAATAATCGAAGAAAGAAATATTAAGCCATTTTACTGTATTGAAGACTTTTCTACAAGAGCAAAAGTTAATCAAACTACTGTTCAAGCGTTAAAAGATTTAGGAATATTTGGTAATATGCCTGAATCTGCTCAACTAAGTTTATTTTCATAACAAAAAATAGTTAATAAGTTAAGAAGCAATGCTTCTTTTCTTTTGGTAAAAATTATAGTAATATATATTTAAAGAAGGAATGATTAGATGAAAGTTTTAGTTACTGGTGGGGCTTCAGGTCTAGGAAAAAGTATTGTAACTTTATTTGCTAAAAATGGTTATGATGTCATAATTGCTTATAATAAAAGTGTAATAGAAGCTGAAGAATTAACAAATGAATTAAAAGAACAATATAAAGTAAATGCTTATAGTTATAAATGTGATATTAGTAGTGAAAGAGAAGTAATAAGCTTAATTGATAAAATTAAAAAAGAGGTTGGACAAATTGATTGTTTAGTAAATAATGCAGGAATTGCTATAGATAATAGAATTGTTGATAAAAGCGCAGAGGAGTTTATGGAAGTAATAACTGTTAATTTATTAGGAACTTTTTTGATGTCTAAACATATTAAAAAAATAATGGAAAATGGTTCTATTATTAATATTAGCAGTAATCAAGGAATAAAACCTAGCTATGAAGAAGCTATTGATTATGATGCCTCAAAAGCAGGAATGATTTCTCTTACTCATAGCTTTGCTTTAAGCTATGCTCCAAAAATCAGAGTAAACGCCGTAGCGCCGGGTTGGATAGATACAAAAATGAATATGGATTTATCAGAAGTGTTTAAGAATGAAGAAACAGAAAAGATTTTGTTAAAAAGATTTGCTCAACCAGATGAAGTGGCAGAAGTTGTTTATTTCTTAGCAAATAGTACTTACATGAATGATGAAGTAATTAAAGTTGATGGTGGTTTAAAATGATAGCAGAAAAAATCAAGGAAGCTGAGATAAAATTAAGTAATATATATAAAGAGGTTGATGATGTATCTTATTTTAATAGTAAAAAAGTAATAGAAGCTTTTTGGCATAATAATGTAAGTGAGTCTTCTTTTAATTTAACAACTGGTTATGGTTATGGTGATTTAGGAAGAGATACAATAGAAGATGTCTATGCGGAAATATTTAAAGCTGAAGATGCATTAGTAAGAAATCAGTTTATATCTGGAACTCATGCTTTAAGTACAACTTTTTTTGCACTGCTTAGACCAGGAGATACACTCTTATCTATTACAGGTAAGCCATATGATACATTAGATTCGGTAATTGGATTAAATGATAATAAAAGTTCTTTAAAGTCATTTGGTATTGTTTATGATCAAATAGATTTAATTAATGATGATTTTGATTATGAAAATATTAAAAAAAGATTAAAAGAAAATAAAGTTAAACTTATTGAAATTCAAAGATCAAAAGGATATTCTACAAGAAAAAGTATAAGTATTGAAAAAATAGAAAAAGTTGTTAAAGCAATTAGAAGTGTAGATAGCGATGTAATTATAATGATTGATAACTGCTATTGTGAATTTGTAGATAAAAAAGAACCAATCGAAGTTGGTGCTGATATCTGTGTGGGATCATTAATTAAGAACTTAGGTGGTGGAATTGCATCTAATGGTGCTTATATTGTAGGAAAAAAAGAATTAGTTCATCTTTGTAGCGAAAGATTAAATGTAGCAGGAGAAGCAAAAGAAGTTGGACCTAGCTTAGGAGCTAATAAAATGTTTTTGCAAGGTTTATACATGGCACCATCTGTAGTAGCAAGTTCTTTAAAAACTGTTATACTAGCTTCTTATTTACTTGAAGATTTGGGATATATGGTTGAACCAAAATGGAATGAAAAAAGAGTAGATATAGTAGAAACAATAGAATTTAATGATAAGGATAAATTGATAAAATTTGTACAAGGAATTCAAATGGGTAGCGCTATAGACTCATTTGCTTTGCCAGAACCATCACCAATGCCAGGGTATGATGATGAAGTTATTATGGCATCTGGATCGTTTACTCAAGGATCTTCAATTGAAATATCTTGTGATGGACCTTTAAGAGAACCATTTATTGCTTATTTACAAGGATCACTTACTTATGAATATGGCAAAATAGCTTTGATGAAAGCGATAGACAATTTACAAAAATAGTTCTTTTATATCAATGTTGAAAGCCTTTTATGGCTTTCCTTTTTTATGTTTTGTCAACAATTTTAAAATTAGCAGTTATATATTGACAAGTGCTAATCATAATATTATAATGTAATTAGCACTGAAAAATAATGAGTGCTAACAAGAGGTGTGTTATGGATGAACGTAAAAATAATCTCTTAAAAGAAATCGTAGAGACATACATCAAAACAGTTAAACCTGTTGGTTCAAAAGCGTTGTGTGATAAATTTAATTGTTCAAGTGCGACGATTAGAAACGAAATGGCTTCGCTTGAGGAAATGGGGCTTTTAGAAAAGAATCACATTTCATCTGGAAGAATTCCTAGTGAAGCAGGTTATCGTTATTATGTAAATAACTTAATGGAACCGGAGGAACTTACTGGAGGAGATATTTTAAAACTCCAAAAGATATTTGCAAATACTGAATTAGAATTAAGCGATGCAATTTCTAAATGTATGGAGATTATCAGCGAGATTACCAATTATACAAGTGTTGTTTTAGGAAAAAGTAGTGATGATAATAAACTATTACAAATAAATATAATTGATCTTGGTAATGATCAAGTTGTGGCAGTTGTTTGTACTGATAAAGGTAATGTTGAAAATAAAGTGTTTAATTTACCACCTAATATTAATGTAAAAGAAATTATTAAGACTAGTGAAATAGTAAATAAAATGCTAATTGGAACACCTATTAGTGAAGTAAGTGGCAGACTAGAAATGGAAGTTAAACCTGTTATAAAAAAACAAGTTCAACAATATGAAACTGTATATAACATTTTCTATGATGCCTTTAATGATTTTGTAACTAGTAAAAGTAATATTCATGTAAATGGTAGAACTAAGATATTTGAACAACCGGAATATAATGATGTAACAGAATTAAAAAGACTTGCTAATAAATTAGAAGATAAAGAGTTCATTTCTAAAGTAGAAGAAAATGATGATAATGATGAAATAAAAGTATATATTGGAGAAGAAACTGATTTTGATTCTAATGTAACCATCATAAGAAAAAAATATCATATTAATGGAGAAGAGGGTACAATTGCTGTAATTGGTCCAAAAAGAATGGATTATGGAAGAATTGTTGGTCTTCTTGAATACATAGATGATGAGATTGATAATAGAAAGGATAATAATGGAAAATAAAGATAAAGTTGAAAATAAAAAACATAAAGTAAAAGCAATGAAAAGTAAAACAGTAAATTCCAAAAAAGAATCTTGCAAGTGTCATGAAGAAATGGCAGCACAAAGTGAAAAGATTTTAAGACTTACTGCTGAAATTCAAAATATGAGAAGACGCAACGAAGAAGAAATAATGAAGTTATGTAAGTATGACGGTGAAAAACTGATTCAAGCATTACTTCCGATTGTAGATAATTTTGAAAGAGCAATTAAATTAG
>CAZSXH010000073.1:0-5206 GCA_964611015.1 uncultured Muribaculaceae bacterium | reverse complement strand
TAAATACAACCATACCACTTACAGCATAAGTACCAAAAAGATTAGAATTATCAAATGAATCAATACGATCTAAAACTTCAAGATTTAAAAGTTCTCTTAATTCTTCGTTCGCTAAAACACTTCTTTTTTCATCATTTTTTATTATTGTCACTTCTTGTTCTAAACTTATTTTAGCATTTGTTTTAGCCATTTCTACTAAATTTTTCTTTTTTCCTTTAACTGGAGCATATACTTTTGTATTTAAAATATTACCAATTACTTCTTCATTTAAATTTTCTTCAATTATAATCTCTTTTGGTATTTCATGACGCTCATAAAAGTTTAAAATATATGAATTAACTTCATCTTCTATATCACTAATCAAATAAAATTTATCGTTATTTCCTCCAACAATTTTACCATTACGAATGAATAGTATTTGTACTGATACAATTCCCTCATCATAATAATAACCAATTACATCACGATTGATATAATCATGTAGTTCTACTCTCTGACGATCTAAAATTATTTTTATATAATCTAGTTCTTTTTTTAGTTCTTGAGCAGCCTCAAAATTTAGATTTGCGCTAAATATACTTATTTTTTCCATTATCTTATCAATTAAGATTTTATCATTTCCTCTTAAAAAATCTAAAATGTCTTTTTCCATATTTTTTAAAGCATCTTGATCTACATTCTTTTCACAAAAACCAAGACATTCTCCAATATGAAAATAAAGGCATACTTTTTTAGGCATTCCATCACACTTTTTTAAAGGATATAAGCGATTAATTAGATTAACTATTTTCCTGGCAGCATAAGCGTTAGGATATGGTCCAAATAATAGTTTTTTATCTTTCTTTTTTACACTTAAGTATCTTGATACTTTCAGTTTAGGATAAGGCTTACTAATATATTCAATATAAGGATAACTTTTATCATCTTTAAGTAAAATATTGTACTTAGGGTCATATTCTTTAATTAAATTTAGTTCTAAAATAAATGCTTCTTGTTCAGTCTTAGTGGTAATATAAGTAAAATCCACAACTTCACTTACCATTTTGGCAGTTTTACCAGTTACAGTACCTTTAAAATAACTATTTACTCTTTTATATAAATCTTTTGCTTTTCCAACATAAATAACAACATTATCAATGTTACGCATTTGATATGATCCAGGTAAATGAGGAATTGTCTTTAACTTACTCTCAAGCATTATATTTCACCAAGTAATATTATACTATGGATAAATTTTATTGTAAATTAGCTTATTTTGCCAAAATACGTTTTACTACAACTTCTTTAGCAGCGTCTAACAAACTGTAGTTATCATAAAAAAGATATGGTTTTGAAAAGAAAATAGTCTTTAATACCGGAAACTTAGCAATCATTTCTTGACAAAGGTTCAGTTGCTTTTCGCTTTCTTCTTCAGTTAGAGAGATTTCTTCTCCATTAGCTAATGATATTAAGTCATATATTCTTCTGCTATTTGTTTTTTCTAATTCTTTAATATCAGTTAAACTTACTCCATAAACTTTTTTTAAAAATAAAAAATATGAAGAATTTAAATCAAAAAAATTATTAGCCATTGTAATATCACATTTAGTATTTTCTTCTGAATCATATTGATAACTATAAGTATCTTCAGATACCATAGTTTTTATAATATCAAATAATAATAGATTCTCTTCTAATGTAAAATTGGGATTTTCACAAGTATATTCTGCCAGATTTTTTAAAGCTAATCTAAATATATCAGTTCGATAATCATAACCTACTAATTCTTCTAACTGATATTCTAACATTTCCTTTTTTCCTGTAGCCGAATTCAAAAAATTCGTTCTACCATTTAATGAATCTATCGCATATAAAACCTTATGGAATGTTACTTTATCATTTGCTGATTCAAGGCCAAAGAATTTATAAAAAGCATCAATATCGGCATCAAAAATAGCATTGTAATAGTCTTCAACATTTGGGTTTGTAACTCCAATTAAAAGCCATAGAGCTTCTTGTTCCCTTTCTACACTATAAGAACGATAAAAATGGCCTTCCTCATCTTGAACTATATTTAAAGTATATAAAGAAGATTCAGCAGATGTCTCAATATAAGTTGGAACACCAGTATTTTTATTTATACTCATATATGGCTTATCCTTTTCATGGTGTTTACAGAAATCTTGTCTAACATGAGATATTTCATGACATAAATCTTCATATAATATTTCTTCTAATTCGGTATCATAATCTTTTGGATCATCTTTCTCAAAATTTCTTATAATAGTATTAATTCGAACTATAAGTAAATTATCTTTTCCACTATATACCATAGCTGCATTATCATCATATTCTCCATAATCAACTACTAAAGCAATATCTTCTAAAACGCATAAATCTTCAGCAACATCATTTGTAGCATTTAAAAATGTACTTTCTAATGCTTTTTTAAAAAGTTCATATAAATCAATAGCATGTTTAACTTTTTTTCCGTTTTCTAAAACGTCGTATTCAAAATAGTCTTTAAATTGTAAATATATTACTTTATCATAATTGTTTTTAACATTTTCTACTACTCTTTGTAATGTATCTTTTAAGTCACTCGGAGCTTCATGAATGATTTCTTCACCACTAGAATATGAAAGTTTAAGAACATCTTCTTTTGTTGGATATAAAAAATCGTATTCATAATAAACTCGACAATCATCTATAGCTTTAGTTAAATCATCTAAGGCTTTTTTGTCCATATTATGTACATCATCATTAACAGGAACATTTGATGCTGGAATAAGATCTTCAAAAGTATCTTTAGGAGTTTCTATTTCTTCATCTTTTTTATTGTTTTTACAACCAGATAATGAAACTAATATTGACAATGCTAAAAAAGATGATAATATTCTTTTTTTTAAATTACTAGCCATAAAAACCCCCTTAAAAGTTATAAAGTATTATACAAAAATTATTATTTAATGTCAAATTCCCTTCTATATTTTAAAAAACTAAGTTATAATACATTTGGAGTTGATGATATGAAACTAATTAATACTGCAACAATTGAAATAAAAAAATCAAAATTCATATCTTATTATTATGATCTAGATAGTATAGATGAAGTTAAAAATATACTAGAAGATTTAAAAAAAGAACATAAACATGCCAGACATGTTGTATATGCTTATAAATTTGGAAACACTGCTGGTAAAAGTGATGATAAAGAACCATCTGGAACTGCTGGCCTTCCTTTATATAATTTACTTGAGATGAATAATATAAATAATAAATTACTCGTAGTTGTGAGATACTTTGGAGGAACTAAACTAGGTGCTGGCCCATTAATGCGCGCTTATAAAGAGTCAGGAAATAAGGCTATTAACATATAAAAAAGGAAGCTTAACTTCCTTTTTATTTTATCATTTCTTCAATTTCTTCTTTGGTTCTAAAACCAATCTCTTTTTTTATTTCGTTTCCTTCATTAAATAAAATCAACGTTGGAATGCTCATAATTCCATATTTTTGAGCAATAGTTGGATATAGATCAACATTTACTTTCACAACTTCAATTCCATCTATATCTTCAAGTAAAGGTGCTAATCTTTTGCAAGGTCCACACCAATCTGCATAAAAGTCTACTAAAACTTTTCTTTTTATTATTTCAGAAAATTCTTGTTCATTTTCCAAATGTTTTACCATAAAACCCTCCTTATAATATTACTTTATTAGAAAATTTAATTTTTTTATTATTTACTAATTCTTGAGCATCTTTTTGTGAAATAATCTTATAATGTATTAATGTATGCAAAACTTTAAAATTAGCATCTTCTCTATTATTAGTATTTTCAAGATCATGCAAAGTATTACTAATTTCTTCAAGAGCTAAAGTTGTTCCTGCAGCTACACTACCAATAACAGGAGTTCTTTCAAGTACTACAATTGCTACTTTGCTATCCATTACTGCTTTTTCAGTTGGAGCTAAATGTAACATAATAAACATAGCTAAAAATGCCATAATTACACCTTCAATTAATCCTAATAAAGCTCCTAGTATTTTTGATGGAATTGCTAGTACAACAGTTAACTTCAATATTTTTTCTATTAATCCTGATAGTGATAATAAAATATTTAAAACACAGTATAATAGTATAAATATAACCACAAATGATATAAGTTCATATATCAATATATTCATCGCTGTTATACCAGAAAAAATACCTGTAAAATCAAAGAATGGTAATATTTTCATTAAAAAATTAGCTAGCATATCTTTAAATACAAAAGATAATACTAAAACAGCGATTGTTCCAACTAATTGTACCGCACTTTTTATAACTCCTCTTTTAAAACCTAAAAATACATAAATTAAAATTATTAGTAAACATACTATATCAGTCCAATTCATTTTATCCTACTCCTTATTCTAATTATATTATAATTATGATGAAAAATAAAGATAAATATGTTAAAATTAGTTTATGTGAGGAAATATTATGACTATAGTTTTTAAAGTTAGTGACAATGTTAAAGAAAAGATGATTAAATATTATCAAGATCTAAAAAGAGAAAAAACTCCTCCATATGCTGTTTTTCAAGCAATGGAAGCTGATACAATCATAACTCTTTACGAAAGTGGCAAAGCTATGTTTCAAGGAATAAGCGCTGATATTGATGCTAATATTTGGATTGAATTAGAAAGAAAATTAAATAATAGAATAATCGATATCAAAACTGGAAAAGATAAAAAAAAGGATGAAAAACCTAAAATGAACTTTGATGGTTTTAATACTATCGGATCTGATGAAGTTGGAACTGGTGATTACTTTGGACCAATAGTTGTGGCAGCAACATTTGTAAGTAAAAAAGATATAGAATTTTTACACGATTTAAAGGTAACTGATTCCAAAAAACTAACTGATGAATACATAAAAAAAATTGCTCCTACAATTATGGAACATATTCACTACTCTGCTTTTATTTTAACTAATGAGGAATATAACAAGTTAGAACATACTGAAGTAAACATGAACAAAATAAAAGCCATTCTTCATAATAAAGTATTATTAAATTTAGTTGAACAAGAAAAAGAATATGATAAAGTCGTAGTAGATCAATTTACTACACCAAATTCTTATTACAACTATTTAAAAGATACACCAAAAAAAGTCATAGATATTACTTTTACCCCAAAAGCTGAAGAACAATGTTTAAGTGTTGCTTGTGCATCAATAATTAG
>CAZSXH010000072.1:0-5311 GCA_964611015.1 uncultured Muribaculaceae bacterium | reverse complement strand
GTGATGAAAATATTAAGAATGCTTTATTTTTCAATATTTTAAAATATGCTTGGGGACTTTGTTTAGATAAAGATATCAATACTGTTATGATGGTTGATGAAGCTCACGTGCTTCTTTCTAGCCATAATGAATTAGGAGCAGAATTCTTAGCTCAAATTCAAAGAAGAAGCAGAAAGTACAATACTGGTACAATTATTATCACTCAACAACCAACAGACTTTGCTGCTCCAAATATTATTACACATGGTAAAGCAATCTTTGATAATGCTTCATATTATGTTGTTATGGGATTACGTAAGCAAGCAGTTGATGATTTATCTAAATTGATTGATTTAAATGAATCTGAAAAGGAATCAATTAAGTTCTACAATCAAGGTGAAGCTTTGTTTATTTGTGGTAACAAGAGAATGAAGATTCAAATTGTTGTTACACAAGAAGAACTTGATTCGTTTGGATCAGGTGGAGGTTTTTAGGTTAGTAGGTGATTTAAATGGCTCGAAAGTATAGAGCTAACGATAGTAAGCTACCTAATGAACAAGAGGTAGAATTATTAGAAGATACTAACATTCCAGATTCTCTTGCAGAAGAGCCAGAAGAATCTGAAGCACAAACACCATTTTTAAGAAGAGGAACAAACTCTATTAAAAATGGTCTTTTGTATGACCCAAATTCAAGAAGACAAAGAAGAATGATTTCTAGTGAAGCTGAAGTTGAACCAGAGGAAGAACAAGTTGAAGAAAACGATGAAGTGCAAAAGACTAGTGCATCTGAATCTACATCTAATCCTGTGGCAAATTCAGTGGCTGGAACAAGTCAAGAATCAGCTGAAGAAAGTAAGCAAGGGTCTGTTGCTGGCGAATTATCTAAGCAAGCTCTTAAAAAAATTGGCAAGATGATTATTAAGTTTATAATTTCTAATCCTTGGGTATTAGCAATAATCGGAGGATTAATTGCGTTTTTATTAATAGTTTTTTACATTTTAGGTGATTCTGGAGAAAATAAAACAGGATACTATGATCATGCTTGTAACTTTAATGAGTCTGTGGTTAATTTAAAATCTTGTAATACCGATTTTCAAAAAGCAGTAACTCTTAAGGAATATGTATTGGGAGCAACATATGCATCCATTGATGGTAGAAATCTTAGTGATAGTGCCATACAGGCAATTATGATTATTATAAAAACAAACGCATTAAGTAATGGGGGATATAATAGTACTTCAAAATCATTAAACTTAGATGATTGTTCAACTAGTTATATAGATATTAATACTGTTGATAATTCTATACGTGAAGAACTTGAAGAGCTTTATTCTTTTATTGAAGATTATATTTATGTGTCGGTTTCTTATACTAGTGGTATTCCATATTTAAATACCCAAAATGCTTTAGCATTTGATATTTCCACTTTAGATGCTATAGAAAATATGTCAGGAAGCTCTTTTGATAGTATTTTAAACTCTCTTTATAATACTTTAGAATCAGAAAATGAAGAACCAATATATTTTCGTAGCAATAGATTTATTGGAGACTCTAGAACTCAAGGAATGCTAAATGCAGGATTAGTAAATAAAGATAATGCAGTATATGGTTCTGGGTACGGCTATAATTGGCTTGTTGGAAATGGCGACTTCAGTAAAGAAAAGACAAATGCAACAAACGGGGCTATAAATGGAATTAATTCAAAAATGGATAATACTGGTCAGTTTAATATTATAATATGGCTAGGTGTAAATGATTATGCTTCTGTTGGAGCTCAAAAATATTACGACAAATACTATGAACTTGCCACTGGAGAGTGGAATAATCAAATGGTATATATAGTTGCAGTTGGACCTGTTGATGATAATAAAGCTGTATATGTTGATAATGCGGGGATAAACAAGTTTAATGCTGAGTTAAGTGATTTAATAGGTAAAAGTGATGCTCAAAATTTAAAATTTATAAACGTGAATTATTCAATAACAAAGTATGATAGTGAGGGACTACATTATAGTTCTGAAGACTATGAAAATATTTATAACATGATTGTTAGTAATGTTACTACAACTCTTAATACGAAATTACAATTATATGATTTAGGTGATTATTGTACTTTCTACTCAATTGTTACTGATAATGATGTTTATTGGTGGCCAGTAGGTAGTGAAACATCAACTAGTGGAAATATTTATGGTGGTAATCCTACTGCAACAACAGTTACATCAAAATTTGGAATGAGAACATTAAATGGTACTACTAAGATGCATAGTGGGGTAGATATTAGTGGAGGAAGTTCATGTTTTGAGAATGTAATAATTGCCTCAAAAGGAGGAATTGTTATAGAAACTAATGATACATGTCCAACAGTTGGATCTTTAGGAGATACATGTGGCAGTTCATTAGGTAATTATGTAAAAATTCAACATTCCGATGGAAATACAACCACTTATGGGCACATGTCTTCTGGTTCCATTGTTGTAAAAGCTGGTGACTCTGTTAGTCAAGGTCAAAAGCTTGGGTTAATGGGATCTAGCGGTAATTCTACAGGATGCCATTTGCATTTTACATTAAAATTAGGTGGTACATCTGCAGTTGATCCACTAGATTATATAAGTGCAACAAATCCACGACCAATAAGTGCTGCAAATTATGCTTATACTATTAATGGTACTGGAGATGCATCAAATGGTAAAGAATATGTTTGTAAGACTTTATTAAATAGTGGTTTCTCACCAAATGCAGTAGCAGGAATAATGGTAAACATGCAAGCTGAAAGTGGCTTTAGTTCCATTAACCTCCAAAACTCTTATGAAAAATCACTTAATTTCAGTGATGCAAGCTATACTATGGCAGTTGATAATGGTGCTTATAATAACTTCGTAAATGATTCCGCAGGATATGGTCTTGTTCAATGGACTAATGCCGGAAGAAAAAACAATTTATATAATTATGCCAAAGAAAAAAATGTTTCAATCGGAGATATAACAATGCAACTAGAATTCTTTGTTCAAGAAGTTTCAGGCTATACTGTAACTTATAAATATATAACTGGAAACTTTGCGGCATATGATATTGCCAATAATTTCTGTTTAGATTATGAAAGGCCAAAAAATAAAGAAACATCTTGCCCTAGTCGTGCATCTAGCAATACTGAAAGTATGCTAAATTACGTAACTAATAATTGTAGTTAAAGGAGAAACTAAAAATGAAAGATAAAAAGAAGTTAGTAATTGGATTAATTATTTTAGCAATTATAAGTCTATTAACATTGCTACTTCTTTATGTGTTTAAAAGTAATAAAGAGCTAGAACCTATTGAAATTTCTTCTAATTCATTTAAAGAAGTTACAAGTGATGATGAATACTTTACTCTACAAAATATTATTAACAAATATTTTGACATAATTGAGTCAGGCAATACTAAAGATATTATGAGTGTATTAGATGATAAATATGTAAGTTCTAATAATATTGTTTCCAGTAATGCTATAAATATTTTAAATATACCCGATGGTGATACTTCATTTGTTTTAAGTTATGCGTATTGTAGTAATAACAATATTAATCAATACTGTGTATTAAATGGGTATAGTACCAGTGTTACAATGGATGATTCTATTTCCTATACTGAATCTTTAAGCTTTTTTGCAACCATTAACAAAAGTAGTCATACATTTAAAATATATCCTCTAGCAAACTGGGATGATTGGACAAATTTTGTTAATAAATATGATTATAAACAAGCAATAAGCTTAAAAGCAACGTATGATGATAGTAATATCCCTCTTGAAAATAAATTGAAAATGTATATAAATGAATACATGAATTTATTATACTTAAATCCAGAAAAAGCTTATGACATGCTTGGCGAAAAATCTAAAAGAGTTTATGATACCTTTGATAAATTTAAAAGTGATATTGAGTATATTTATAATAACCTATCACCAACGGTATTCTCTTATAGTACAGAACTTAAAAATTCTAAAAATTATTATTACATTTTAGATAATAGTCAAAAACCAATAGAAATAATTGAAACAAGACCAATGAATTATACATTGAATATAGAAATTAATTAAAAAGATTTCAAACTTGTATTTTT
The DNA here is from genome assembly GCA_964611015.1 of uncultured Muribaculaceae bacterium. Taxonomy (GTDB): domain Bacteria; phylum Bacillota_I; class Bacilli_A; order RF39; family UBA660; genus Onthocola_B. The sequence continues at coordinate 1,229 of CAZSXH010000072.1, read as the reverse complement.
TGTTGTATAATATTAGATAGTGGAAAGGAAGAAAACAATGAAGTTTAAAGTATCCCCAAAAGACTTTTTGATTTTTGTTATATATTGTATTTTGCTTTTGTATTTATGTGCAATAGCAGTACTAAATTTTTCATCTTTGTCATTTGATGGAACTTTTTATGGATTAGTTCCTTTCAAAGCTTTTACAGGCAATTATTTACCTGTTACCTTAATTTTATTTATAATTGCTCTTGTAGGTATTTTTGCCAGTGTTTCATCTTATATCTTTAAGAAAGATAAAAGTGGAGGATTTGGTATCATTTTAAAAGAAAAATCTAGTGATGGATATTCTAAATGGGCAAAAGAAAAAGAAATAAAAGAACAAAGTAAGATAGAAAAAGTTTCACCTTTAGATGAAAAAATAACTTCTGCAGGTATTCCATTAATTAATAATGGAAAAAACATTTATGTTGATGATGGAGAATATCACAGTTTAGTTATTGGTTCTTCTGGTAGTGGTAAAACCGAATGTTTAGTTAAACCAATGGTTAACTTACTTGCTAAAAAGGGAGAAAGTATGATTATTACCGACCCTAAAGGTGAGTTATACAAATACTGTGCTTCTTATTTAAAAGAACAAGGGTATAAAATAATAGTTCTTAATTTCCGTGAACCATTAAGAGGGAATTCTTGGAATCCACTTACAATGCCTTTTAAATATTATAAAGAAGGAAACCAAGATAAAGCTATTGAATTGTTAAATGACGTTTCTATGAATATTTTATATGATCCTTCAAATAAGAATGAATCTGACTTCTGGGAAAAAGCATCTGCAGACTACTTCTCAGGTCTTGCATTAGGATTATTTAAAGATGCTAAAGAAGAAGAAGTAAACCTAAATAGTATTAACGTTATGAGTACTATTGGGGAAGAAAGATATGCAACAAGTAATTATATTAAAGAATACTTTGGTATGAAAGGTGCTAATTCTACGGAATATATGTCAGCATCTGCAGTTATTACAGCACCAAATGATACTAAAGGTGGATTGCTAGCAACATTTAGACAAAAAATAAGATTATTCTCAACTGGAGAAGCCTTAAGTGAAATGCTTTCATATAGTGATTTTGATATGAAAGATATCGGTAATGGTAAAACAGCAGTATTTATGGTAATTCACGATGAAAAGAAGACATATCATAGTTTAATGACTATTTTTATTAAACAATGTTATGAAACATTAATAGATG
>CAZSXH010000071.1:0-5330 GCA_964611015.1 uncultured Muribaculaceae bacterium | reverse complement strand
AGGTTTAACAGAACAGTTAAATGTTTTTTATTTGCTAAAATTAAAAAAAATATATAAAAAAAACATAATAGTTTTAACTAGTTCTCTGTATGAAGGAAATAAGGTATATAATTTACTAAGTAAACAAGATGATGATATATTATTATTTCCTATGGATGATTTTTTGTCATCAATGATCGTTGCAGCAAGCCCAGAACTAAAATATAAAAGATTGGAAACAATTGATAAATTAAGTGAAAAAAAGAATTATATTATTGTTACAAATTTAATGGGGTATTTAAAATTTCTTCCAAGCAAAAGCGTTGATAATTCATTAGTTATTAACAAAAACGAAGGATGGAAAAGAAATGATTTAGTAGAAAAGTTAACATCTCTTGGTTATCACACTGAATCACTAGTTACAGCTAGTGGAGAAATGGCAGTTAGAGGTTTTATTATTGATATTTATCCCATTGATGAAGTTCATCCAATAAGGATTGAGTTTGATGGTAATATTATTGAATCAATTAGATATTTTGATGAAAATACTCAGTTTTCAAAAGAGGAAATTAATAAAATAAAAATAAAAGCAATCGATGAAATTGCTACAGATAATTATAATTCTTTATATGATTATGCTTTAAATCCTTTAGTGGTTTACATAGATAAAAATCAAATAGATGCTTCATATTACCATTTGCAAGAAGATATTTTAGAATATAAAGAGTCAAAGAATATTACTGAAAAATTAATGTATGAAATGGATGATATATCATGTAATGAATGCTTCTATGTAAATCTTGTAGATAGTGGAAAAAATAATTTACAAGCAAAGTCTATTGTTAATTTTAAAGGTGATTTTGAGCGTTTAGTAAATGAATACAATAAATGGGTAAATGAAGAAAAAGAAGTTATTTTTTGTTTAAGTACTGAAACGCAAAAAAAGACAATAAAAAAAGTTATCCCAAGTGCAAATGTAAAGATATTACCATTAGATAATGGATTTATGTTAGATAAGTATGTGGTAGTTTCTGAAAATGATATAGAAGAAGTAAATCATAAAGTAAGTAACTATAAAAACAATTTCCATGTTGGTAAAAAGATAAAGGACTATAATCAATTGGAAAAGGGAGATTATGTTGTTCATATATCCCATGGTATTGGTATTTATCAAGGAATAACAACCTTAACTGTAAGAGGAGTTCAAAAAGATTATTTAACAATTTTTTATGCTGGTTCAGATAAGATATATGTTCCTGTGGAAAAAATTAATTTGATATATAAATATACGGGAAAAGATGGTAGTGTTCCTAAGTTAAATAAATTGGGAAGTCCTAACTGGGAAAAAACGAAGAAATATATTTCAGAAAAAGTAAAAGATATATCAAGAGAATTGATAACTCTTTATCAAAAACGTTTAGAATTAAAAAAATTTCCTTACAAAGATTATGTGGAAGAAGAAGCTTTTGCAAGTGAATTTAAATATGAACTTACGGTGGATCAACATAAAAGCGTAACAGAAATAAATAAGGACTTAAGAAGTGGTATTCCGATGGACCGTCTTTTGTGTGGAGATGTAGGTTTTGGAAAAACAGAAGTTGCTATGAGAGCAATGTTTAAGACTGTATTAAATAATGAACAAGTATTATATTTGTGTCCAACAACAATTTTATCTAATCAACAATATAATGTAGCAAAAGAACGATTTAAAAATTGGCCAGTAGAGATTGCCTTACTTAATCGTCATGTTTCAACAAAAGAAGCAAAGAGAATATTAAAAGATGCAGCATCTGGTAAAATCGACATTTTATTTGGAACCCACCGTATTTTAAGTGATGATGTTAAATTAAAAAATCTTGGTCTTCTTGTTGTTGATGAAGAGCAAAGATTTGGAGTAACTCATAAAGAAAAGATAAAAAACTATAAAAATGATGTTAACGTTTTAACTTTAAGCGCAACCCCTATTCCTCGAACTCTTAAAATGGCTATGTCTGGTTTAAGGGACTTATCAATTATTGATACTCCTCCAGTAAATCGTTATCCAGTTCAAACTTACGTAGTTGTCGAAGATGACTTCTTAATAAAAGATGCTATTTATAAAGAGCTATCAAGAAATGGGCAAATATTTATTCTTTATAATAGAGTCGATTCTATTGAAAAATATGCCTATCATATTAAACAGTTAATCCCAGAAGCTAGAATAAATTTTGCTCATGGCAAAATGGATAAATATGAACTAGAAAATATTATGCATGACTTTATTGAAGGGAAATTTGATATTTTAGTTTGTACTACTATTATAGAAAGTGGTATTGATATTCCAAATGTTAACACTTTGATAATTCACGATGCTGAAAACTTTGGGTTAAGTCAACTATATCAAATTAGAGGCAGAGTTGGTCGAAGTGATAAAGTAGCTTATGCTTATTTGATGTACGAAAAAAATAAAATGTTAAATGAAATAGCAATCAAAAGATTAAATACTATTAAAGAGTTTACGGAGCTTGGAAGTGGTTATCGTATTGCAATGAGAGACTTAAGCTTGCGTGGCGCAGGAGATATCTTTGGCGCTTCTCAAGCAGGGTTTGTCGATAGCGTAGGAATTTCGCTATACATGAAAATGATTGAGGATGAGATAAAAAGACAACATGGAGAAGAAGTTATAGAAGAAGATCCAGAAAGCCAAGCTTTACTAAATGTGACTACTCACATTAGCGATGATTATGTTAGCGATGAGGAAATAAAAATAGAAATACACCAAAAAATAAATGAAATAGACTCATATGATAAATTATTAGAAATAAAAAATGAATTAGAAGATCGTTTTGGGAAGGTTACTGAAGAAGTAATGGTTTATATGTACGAAGAATGGTTTGAAAAAATCGCTCAAAAGTATAATATAAAGCAAGTTGTTCAAACGGAAAGAAGTGTTGAAATAACATTGCCAGAAGATATTTCAAACAATATTAAGGGAGATAAATTGCTAATTGAATCCATGTCTTTAACGACATCATTTAATATAAAATATATAAACAAAAGAATAATTATAACTTTATACACTAAAAACTTAGAAAAACATTTTATATTTTATTTAGTGACTTTATTAGAAAAAATACTTTAAGAGAATAAATATAAACATTTAATCCACAATAAATTTAGAAGTGGAGTGAATTTTTTGAAGTCAACTGGTGTTACAAGAAAAATAGATGAATTAGGAAGAGTTGTTATACCTAAGGAAATTAGAAGAAATTTAGGAATTCGTGATGGCGAAAGTTTAGAAATTTTTACTGATCAAGATAGTATTATTTTAAAAAAACATTCTGAAATAAAAAAATATGAAGATTTAGGGAAAAAATTATGTGATTTAATTAAAAACATATATGATTTAGATATGATTATAACTGATCGTGAGAAAATAATTTCCACATCTATGAATGACATATTATTAAATAAAAAGTTAGAAAGCAGATTAATAAGCTTAATAGATAATCGTGAAAGCTATATAAGTAAAGAATTATCAACGATAAAGTTTGAAGGAGAAAGTATAACAGGTTTTATTACTATTATGCCAATTATAGCTTCCATTGATTCTTTGGGACTTGTAATTTTAATAAGCCATCAAAATGAATCTTGTGAAAATATATCTAAATTAATGGCTAAAATAATTGCAGAAAAAATAGACATTTATTAAGAAGGATTATTGCTTAAAAAGATATTTTATGTTAAACTATCCTTAGTTTAACAGCGAAGGAAAGAGTAAGCTTACTAAAATTTATAGAGAGTTCTTGGATGGTGGAAAAGAATAATGGAAGTTGCTGAACATGGCTCTGGAGTTAAAATCGGGTTATTTCGTTATTAATAAAAGTTGCATGTTAAATCATGAATTAAGGTGGTACCGCGGGTATAACTCGTCCTTTAGTTTATGATTTTTTTATTTGGAGGTTTTTATGAAAGCTATTATATTTGACTTGGATAATACTCTTATTAAATGGAGTGATGACTTTTTATTTGCCCTACGTAATGTTTTAAAAACAATTGATCCAAATGCTACAGAAGAAAGAGTTATTTCTATAAATGAAGTAATAGCTGAACTAGAAGATGTAGTTGCTGAATTAACTAAAGAAAATTTTTTAGATTTTGTTAATAAAAAATGTGGAACAAATTATGATATTAGTTTTGTAGACATGTTAATTGAAGAACAAAAAAAGTGTTATTATAAAGATGAAAAACTAGAAAAAATGTTAGATTTTTTAAGTAAGAAATATGATATGTATGTTATAACTAATTGGTTTACGGAAACGCAAGTGGGAAGACTTAAAAATATGAATATTTCCAAGTACTTTAAAAAGATAATTGGAGCAGAAATAAACTATCTAAAACCTCAACAAAAAGCTTTTGATATAATACTTAAAGAATATAAACCAGAAGATTGTGTTTCTATTGGAGATTCTTTTAAAAAAGATATTGATGTTCCTTTAAAACTTGGGATGAAAGCTATTTGGCTTACAGATGAAACGATGGATGGAGTAACAACAATAAAAAGTCTAGATGAACTTTGGGAGGTATTATGAGATATTTTGAAAAAATTAGTTTTGAAGAGTTTAAAAAAGATATAGCAGACGATAGAAAGTTGTATGATGAATATATGCTTCCTAAAAGATCAACTTCATGTAGTGCGGGGTATGACTTTTTTGCTATCAAAGATTATGTAATAAAACCAGGAGAAATATTAAAAATTCCAACTGGATATAAATCAAATTTTGGAAGTGATGAAATGCTTTTGTTACTTGTTAGAAGTAATATGGGATTTAAATGGAATGTTCGAATGACTAATCAAGTTGGAGTAATTGAAAGCGATTATTATAATAATATTAGTAATGAAGGACACATGTATGTTTCTTTGCAAAACGAAGGAACAAAAGACTTTGTTATAAAAAAGGGAGATGCCTATACCCAAGGAATATTTACTAAATTTTTATTAGTAGATAATGATGATGCTGCAGAAAAAAGAATCGGTGGTTTTGGAAGCACAAATAAGAAAGAAGGAAAATAAAATGAAAGAAAAATATTATATTACTACTGCTATTGCATATACATCTGGTAAACCTCATATAGGAAATACTTATGAAATTGTATTAGCTGATGCAATCGCAAGATTTAAAAGACTTCAAGGTTTTGATGTATATTTTCAAACTGGAACTGATGAACATGGAGAAAAAATTGAATTAAAAGCCAAATCCAAGGGAGTAACTCCTAAAGCGTTTGTAGATGATGTTGCTAACCAAATTAAGAATATCTGGGATATAATGAATACTAGTTATGATAAGTTTGTCCGAACTACTAATGAGAAT
>CAZSXH010000070.1:0-5371 GCA_964611015.1 uncultured Muribaculaceae bacterium | reverse complement strand
ATCTTATTATTATTTTGTTGATAAAATTGAAAAGGGTAAGAAGATGGTAGTTTCTACTATTTTAGTTGGAGTGTTCTGTCTTGCTTATAGCTTTGGTGTTGCAACAAATACCGATTATGGAAGACTTGCTAAACAATGGAATCGTCTTTATATTGTAGAAAGATTTGGGATACTAATGTATCAAACTAATGACATTGTGCAAGCTTTAACTCCAAGAATCAATAGTATGTTTGGAGCAGAAAAAGCTCAGATAGCATTTAATGATTATTTTAATCAAAAGGAAAAGACTAAAACAAATAAATATACAGGAATTTTAAAAAATAAAAATATTGTATTTGTTCATATGGAAAGTATTCAAACTTTCTTGATGGACTTATCTTTCAATGGGGAAGAAGTTACTCCTAATTTAAATAAGCTTGCTAAAGAAGGAATGTTTTTCTCAAACTTTTATCCTCAAGTAAGTACAGGTACTTCTAGTGATACAGAGTTTACTTTGTTAACAGGTTTAATGCCTGCAGCATCAGGAACTGTTTTTGTAAGTTATTATGATCGTAATTATTTTACATTACCAAAGTTTTTAAAAGAAAAAGGTTATAATGCCTTTAGTATGCATGGTAATTATCCAAGTATGTGGAACCGTAATAATGCTCATCCATCACTAGGATATGATGATATGTATTTTAGAGAATCATTTGAATTTACAGATCAAGATGAAATAAATTTAGGAATTAATGATCGTTTATTTTTTGAACAAGGAATAAGTATATTAGAAGAAATAGAAAACACTCATAAGAACTATATGGGCACAATTATTACATTGTCAAACCATTCACCATTTAAGCTTGCTAGTTCTTATAGTGATCTTGATTTAACAACACATTATGAAACTGTTAATGAAAACACTGGAAATACAGTTAAAATAGATAAAGACTATCTATCTTCAACTGCTGTAGGTCAATATATAAAAAGCGCTAATTATGCTGATGTTGCTTTAGGAGACTTTATTAAATACATTAAAGAATCAGATGCATTTGATGATACGGTGTTTGTCTTTTATGGTGATCATGATGCTAAGTTGTCACGTAAAGAAATGAATGAGCTTTATAATTTAAATCCTGAAACTGGAGAAGTTTATGAAGAAGGCGATGAAAACTACGTAGAATATGATCGATATGCTCATGAACTTAATAAAAAAACCCCACTTATTATTTGGACAAAAAACAAAGGCTTAAGCAGTATATTTAAGGGAGAAGTGACTTATACTATGGGTATGTATAATGTTGCTGCTACCATTTTAAATATGTATGGTATTTATAACAAGTATACAATGGGTGATGACATATTTAGTGTTAAAAACAATAACATTGTAGTTTTTCCAAATGGGAATGTTTTAACTAATAAAGTTTATTATAATAATTCAACGGGAGAATATAAAGTTTTAAGTGAAGAAACATTAGCGGAAGATTATATTGCTAATTTAAGTGCTTTAGCAGAAAAAAGATTAGATGTTTCAAATTATATTATCGTATATGATTTGTTAGATGATATAAAAATGAATGGAGATTAAGAATGAAGAAGAAGTATAAAATTCCTTTAATAATATTTGTTCTATTAATAATCGTAGTTATAGGGCTTCTTCTATATAAAACTCTATTTTCAGATAACAGTAAGTCTAATATTAAAATTGTAGATAGTATCGATAATTTTAATTATACCTTGGATGAAAGAGACTCTAAGTTAATGAAAGATACTTATAGTGAACTAAAAAAAATATTAAAAGAAAAAGATATTAACTTTGAAGAATATGCTAAAGTCTTATCTAAATTGTTTATTATTGATTTATTTACAATGGATAACAAAATTAATAGATATGATGTTGGTGGGGCAGAGTACGTTTATCCAAGTGTTCGAGATAACTTTAAGATTAATGTTGAAGATACTATTTATAAAATAATTATTAATAATTCTAAAGGAAAAAGGAAACAAGAATTACCAACTGTATCAAGTGTTCAAGTAGCTGATATAAAAGAAACTGAATACAGTTATGGCGATAAAAAGATGAGTGGCTATAATGTTGCACTTAATTGGACTTATGAAAAGGACTTAGGATATGACGCAAAAGCAACTGTTACTTTAGTTAAGGATAATGATATGCTTTATGTTGTTGAATATGTAGCAGGTGATACTAATGAATAGAATAAGTCGAAAATTAAAAAGATCTAATAAAGTAATAAGATATCTTTATTATATAATTTGTATCTTTTATATAGCAACTGTATGTTTTTTTCTTAAAAGCATAGCTTCTTTAAAGGGAATTGAAACATTTCTTCGAATAATTATAGGTACTTTCTTTATAGGGTATTTCATAATTTATTCTTTCTTTAATTTTTTGAACTTACTTCAAAGAAAATATAAAGGATTAATTGCTACATCATTCTTATCATTATTATTTATCTTAGTATTTAGCATTGGTTCATATTATATTAATTTTATATATAATGATTTAAGTAGTATGACTGAAAGAGGAGAGCTAACATATACAAGTTTTCTAATTACTTTAAAGGATACAGAATTTAGTAGTGAATTAAAAGTTGGTATAATAAGTGAAGATACTAAGAGTTTAGATAATGAACTTGCAAGTGATCTTTATACTAAAGAAAAATTATCAAATGAAACTGTAGTTTATGAAGACTATATAAAAATGTTAAAAGATTTATATGATGGTGTAATTAAAGGGGCTTTTGTTCCAGGTAATTATGTAATGTTATTTAAATCAGAAGAAGGATTTGAAAATATTGAAAGCGATACAGTAGTACGTTTTAAATATAGTGAAAAAAAGGAAAATGAAGATTTAACTACTACAAGTGATAAAGACTTTAGTGAACCATTAACATTTTTGCTAATGGGAGTTGACTCTAATAAAGACGGTTTAAAAGAAAATGCTGCTTTTAATGGTGATACTTTAATGCTTATCACTATTAATCCTGAAACTTTAAATGCTGTTATGTTAAGTATTCCAAGAGATACTTATGTTCCAATAGCATGTCGAAATAATGCTTATGCTAAAATAAATTCATCAGCTGCTTATGGAAGTACTTGTGTAATAAATACTGTAAGTAATTTACTTGATGTTAAGATTGATTACTATGTTAAGATTAATTTTAAAGGTGTAGTAGAATTAGTTGATGCTGTAAATGGTGTTGAAGTTGATGTTGAAAAGCCATACTTTAACACTAATAATGGTGTAAATTATCAAGGAAAAGTTTGTGAACAAAATTCCGATAGATTATTTGGCGATAAAATAGTTTGTATGGAACCAGGTCTTCAAACTTTAAATGGCGAACAAGCTTTAGCGTATTCTCGAAATCGTCATCAATATATTGGTAGTGATTTGGATCGTATTCGTCATCAACAACAAGTTGTAGAAGCACTAGCAGGTAAAATACTAAGTTTTGCAAGCATAAAAGATTTTCAAAAGATTCTTAATGCTGTAAGTAATAACATTGTAACAAATATGGATATGGATACTATTCTTTCTGGATACAAAGTTGTGAAGAATGTAGTAGGAAACATTATTACTGGAGATGATTCTTTAAGCATTCAAAAAGCTTACTTGGAAACTTATAATCTTAATGTTTATGTTCCAAGTCAAGGAGGAAACACTTCAGCTTTAGGATATTATAAAGATAGTTTAAATGATATTAAGAAAGCTTTAAAGATTTCTTTGGGTGAAGAAAAAGAAGAAGCAATTAAAACATTTAGCTTTTCAGCTAATAAAACTTATGAAATTAAGAGTCCTGGTAAAGGGATTAGAAGTGGATCTTCTGGAGCATTGATGCCTGATTTTACAGGTAAGACTATTAGTGAAGCTGAAAGTTTTTGCAAAGAACATAATATCTCTTTTAAAGCTCAATATGTTGATGAAGGAAGTCAATTTTATAATCCTAATGTAGCAGTTGGTTTAATAGGTAACCAAAGTGTTCACAAAAACGTATTGTTATCAACAGTTAGTGATTTAAGAGTATATATTGTAAATACTGCCCCAAGTAGAAATACTAATAATTCATCTGCTGAATCAAGAAAAGAAAAAGATACTTTAAATAATATTTTAGATATCAATTTATAGATTAAAAAATTATAAAAATAAGTCTATTATTTATGTAATAGGCTTTTTTAATTACGCTTAAAATGGTATAATATTTATATATAACTAGGAGGGTTAAATGAATATAACAGATGGGTTAAACAAAGATCAAATAGAAGCAGTAAAACATTTAGAAGGCCCTTGTCTAGTTTTAGCAGGAGCAGGATCTGGCAAGACAAAAGTTCTTACTACAAGAATTGCTAACATGATTCAAAATGGTATATATTCAGGAAACATTTTGGCAATAACTTTTACTAATAAAGCTGCTAAAGAAATGCGTGATCGAATCAATAATGTTGTGGAAGATAACTATGCTTTTGTAGGTACATTCCATTCTTTTGGTTTGAAAATAATTAGAGAAAATTATGAAGCTTTAGGTTTATCTCGAAACTTCACAATAGTTGATAGTGATGATGTAAATAGTATTATTAAAAAAATATTAAAAGATTTAGATTATAATGTAAAAGAATATTCGCCAGGATTTATTCGTAATAAAATTAGTTTTATTAAAAACGAAATGCTAAGTGATGCTGAAATTGATAAATACTTAATAAGCCCACCAGAACAAGTAGCTGCTCAAGTATATCGCGAATATCAAAAAATTCTAAGAAGAAATAATGCTGTTGATTTTGATGATTTACTATTACTTCCAGTAGAGTTGTTCATGAGAGATGAAGATATCTTAGATAGATATCAAGAAAAATATCAATATATTTTAATCGATGAATATCAAGATACGAATGAAGTACAATATAAATTAGTAAAATTACTTGCTAGTAAATATCGTAATCTATTTGTAGTTGGTGATATAAATCAATCGATTTATGCTTTTAGATTAGCTAACTATAAAAACATTTTGAATTTTGAAAAAGACTATCCTGAAGCAAAAACTATTACATTAAATCAAAATTATCGTAGTACTAATACAATACTAAATGCTGCAAACTCAGTTATTAAAAATAATGTTGAAAGAAAAGAAGTAAATCTATTTAGTGAATTAGGTGAAGGATTAAAGATAAAGTACTTTCGTGGCATTGATGAAAAAGATGAAGCCAGAATTATTATGGATGAAATTAAGAAGCTATTAGATGATGGCTATAACTATGGTGATATTGCTGTACTTTATCGAACTAATGCGCAATCAAGAACATTAGAAGATGCTATTTTAAAACAAAACTATCCTTATAAAGTAGTAGGAAGTTATTACTTTTATGGAAGAAAAGAAAT
>CAZSXH010000069.1:0-5374 GCA_964611015.1 uncultured Muribaculaceae bacterium | reverse complement strand
ACCAGTTCCATTTGGAAGTGATAAAGATCCTTTTAATTGTTGGTCTGATTTTTTTGCATCGATATTTAATTTAATAGCAACATCAACAGTACTATCAAATTTAGTAACTGAAGTTTCCTTCACTAATTTAATTGCATCTTCTAAAGTATAAACTTTATTTTTTTCTACATTTTTTGATGCTTCCACATATTTCTTTCCGTATTTTTTCATAGTATACCTCCTAACTGTGGTTAATTAAGCGGACAATTTTATAATTAATTTTCTTCTGTTTCTTCTTGTTCTTCATCAGCTTGAGTTGGAACTTCTACATTAGCTGCTTCTGCCATTTCTTTAGCTTCTGCTTCTAACTCAGCAAGTTCTTGATCACGCTTAGCTTGTTCTTTTTCTTCAGCAGCAGCTTCTTTTGCTTGTTCAGCAAGTTCAGCATCATTAACACCTTTAATGGCAATACCCATATTACGAGCAGTACCCGCAATAATATTCATTGCTGCTTCTACATCATATGCATTTAAGTCTGGCATTTTTTCTTCAGCAATAGCTTGAAGATCTTTTTTAGAAATTGTTGCTACAATTTCATTAGCACCTTTCTTACTAGCACTTTTGATCTTAGCAGCTTTTTTAAGTAAGAATGCTGCAGGTGCAGTTTTTAATACAAAATCAAATGAACGATCATCATAAATTGAGATTTCGCATGGAACTACATCTCCCATTTTGTCACGAGTTGCTTCATTGAACTTCGTACAAAATTCTCCAAGATTAATTCCAGCAGGTCCTAAAACCGTTCCAACTGGTGGTGCAGGTGTTGCTTTACCAGCTTCGATTTGTAGTTTAATTTTCTTTACGACTTCTTTAGCCACGAAAACACCTCCTAAATAAATTTTTTCGCGTAAGTGGTTGCTTGGGCAAGTCCGCGTTTTGTCCCTTCCACTTAACAAATTATATTAAAAATATAAACTTGCAATAACGATAATATCATAAAATCATAAAATTTACAAGAACTTTACGAGTTTTATTTACTTTTATTATTGGCGTTATATATAAAATGTGTTACTATTAATATAAGGATAAGGAGGAATTATCTTGGCACGTAAATTTTTTAATGAAAAAGTTAAGACATCTAAGAGCAACAATCCTGCAGTACTAGTTGCTTTGATTTTAATCGGAGTACTAGCAACAATTATTTTAATAGTATTAATTGTAAAGTCTTTAAATAAAAAACCAGATAATGCTGTTATTAAGATTCGTGATGTGGTGGCAGTTGAGATTAACTCTGAACTTCCAGACAAAACTATTTTCTTTGCAGAACTTGAAAACGTGAAAGAAAAAGATATAAAAATATCATTTGAAAACGTAAAAGTAGATGCCGTTGGAAAATATGAAGTTACTTTAAATGTATATGGCAAAAAATATAAATCAACTTTAGAAGTAGTAGATACTGAAAGCCCTAGCCTTGAAGCTAAAGATTACACTATTCAAGCTGGTGAAGCTTATACTGCCAAAGACTTTGTTAAAAGTTGTACTGATAACAGTGGAGTTTCATGTATAGTAGAATTTTATGATAAAGGGTTAAGTCAAGAAGGAGATAAAATAAGCTATAGTAATTATACTAAAGAAGGAACTTATACAGTTCAAATAATGGCAAAAGATCCTTCAGGAAATACATCTTATTCTATGGCAAAGCTAATAATAGGAAATGGTAAAACTGATAAACCAACAACTTGTAAATATGGTGATGGTAAATATGATGAAGGAACTTATACTTTAGCAGTTAATGTCACAGAAAATGGTTGTGCACTTGATTTAAATCTATATCAAAGTGATTCAATAATTGCACCAGTAAAAGAACTTATTACTTATCAAACAGAAAAATTAAAAAAAGAAATGACGGTATTAAAACTTGATACTAAAAACATCTACTTAAATAGTAGTATTGGTCCAGTATTAAATGAATCTGGTAAAGGCGTTGTTGGATATACCTTATATATGGAAGTATATTTAGGAAGTGAAGACAACAAAGAAGTAATTGAAAGTTTCTATGTTAATCAAAATGGTGGAAGAAATTATATTGTTAATAAATATTTAAAATAAAAAACTCGAATCTCTCGAGTTTTTTTATTAGCTTTTATTTTCTAGAATATAGTACTAAACCACCAAAGCCTAATACTAAGATGCCAAATATAATTCCAACTACTACACCATCACTTAAAAATGGTTCTTTAGCATCTGGATCTTTACATTTAGTTCCTATTACATTACAAGCATCCATGAATGTTTTTCCTGCTGCATTATTATCAGTTTTTTCTTTTAATTCTGCCACAAGATCTTTATAATTTTCATTTTCATACTCTTCTAAAGCTTTTTCAATAATGGCAGTACCATCACTTCCAAATCCTCTTTGATGAAATTCTGAACCAATTACTATTAGTGGAACTCCTGCTAAATCATCTTCATCATCACCAAAGGCTGTACCAACTTCTACCATTAGATTGCTGTTATCCATACTACTATCAACTTGATAAGTAACTATTTCAAAATAGTCTAAATAATCAACATATTTGCTACTAAAATAATTAATAAAGTCATGACAGTGAGGACATCCACTACTATAGAATAGATATATTTTAACTATTTCATGATTACTTTTCTTTGGTAAACTTACTGCCTTTACGCTTGGCATTAAAACAATTCCTAGTGCCACTAATAATGCAATTATATACTTTTTCATTATACTCCTCCTACTAAAATTATACTTATTAAGTTACTTCTTGTAAAGTCTTTTGTGTTTTATGTTTTGTATGTAACTCTACTTTATTTTTGTTGATATAAGAACTGTAAGCATCCTGAATTTCTCTATTCAAATAGCTATCTTTTATTAAAGATTCATCATCATTTTTATAAATACTTTCAATTCTTTTTTCTCGGACTTCTTTCATATTATTAATTGCTCCAAGAGGTTGACCAGAACCGCCGACACAACCACCAGGGCACGTCATAACTTCCACAAAGTCATATTCTTTTAACAAATCATAATTCTTACTAACTGTAGATATTTTATTAACAACTGCTACTCTTATGTCAAAACTTCCCATATTAATTGTAGCAGTTTTTAAATCACTTTCTGAACGTATGGCTTCTAAGTTATAAAATTCTTTAGGTGCCACTGTTTTATTTATCATATAATATGCTGTTCTTAAAGCAGCTTCTAAAACTCCTCCAGATGCTCCAAAGATTAATCCTCCACTTGATCCTTTACCTAACAGTCTATCAAACTCTTTTTCTTCCACTTCTGAAAAATCTATATTCATCTGTCTTATCATCATAGCAAGTTCTCGATTAGTAACCACAAAATCCGTTTCTGGATATAACGCTCTTTCAGTTTTCTTTGAAACACAAGGTGTTATTGCAACAGCAATTATTTTTTCTTTATCTAACTCATACATATCAGCAAAATAAGATTTAATCATGGCAGCTTCCATAGCTATAGGACTTTTACAACTGCTTAAAAGATCAATATCTTCAGGATGATACTTAGACATATATTCTACCCATGATGGGCAACAACTAGTAAAAAGTGGTGTTTTTTTAGAATTGATTCGTTCAATTAATTCAGAAGCTTCTTCCATGACAGTTAAATCTGCACCAAAAGTTGTATCAAACACATAATCAAATCCAAGCTTTTTTAAAGCTCCAACCATCTTTCCTTCTAAAAAAGCTCCAGCTTCATAACCAAACTCATCACCAATAGCTACTCTAACTGCAGGAGATGTAAAAGCTACTACAGTATAATCTGTGTCATTTAAATAATTTAACACTCTTTGGTAATCATACTTTGGCACTAAAGCTCCACTAGGACAAGTCAAAATACATTGACCACAGTTTATACAATCTCTATCTAAACCATTTATATTTTTACAAGTATTTAAACACATACCACAATTCAAGCATTTTTCTTCAATTCGAGAAATACTCAAATTACCTGGCTTAATTTCTATTCTATTCATTATTCGCTTTTAGCAAGTGTCTTATACATTTTTACAAGTCTTACTAATATCTCCTTTTCGTCGATTTTAAGTTCATTAGTTGCTATAAGAGTAGCTAGCCCATTGGCATAAAGCCATATGTTTATAAATAGGTTTTTAGCTTCTTCAAAAGAGTAACCATGTTTATTTACAAGATTTACAATAGTTGATTGATTCCATTTTTCATCTAAAACATTTTCAATACTCTTCCATTTTAAGTTATTACTCAAAAATAAGCTAATAAATAGATTTTTATATTCTTGAGCAAATTCCACATAAGCAATACATAATGTAAGTAAGGCTTTTTTAGAATCTATTCTGCTAGTTAAATATTCATCATATAAATGAGCAATTTCTTTATAAATATCTTCCTTTATTTCTTCCATATTATTATAAATACGATATAAAGGTTTTGTGGAGATTCCAAGCTTAGATGCAAGACTTCTAGCATTTACACTTTCCCATCCATTATCATTTACCATTTTAACGGCAACTTTTACAATATGTTCTTTTGACATTTCAACAACTGCTGGCATCATTCCACCTCCATCAAAGTTAACTATGGTAACTTATGTTTCTATTATATCACATTGCACAAAAAAAGAAAGATATTTTACTATTTTTCTTTATCGTAATCATCTAAGTAATTATATCTTTCACCATTTTTGATGTATCCCATTATTTGGTTCATATTAATATTTTCAGCGCTTTTAAATATATTATATTCTACAAATTCGTTGTTTTTTCTTAAGTCTTTTATTAATTCTTTTATTTCTGCTCTTTTAGAATCTTCATTTTTTAGAGGACAAGCACAATTAATAAACTTAAGTTCATTATAATTTACCCAATTTATTATTGCACCTTCTCTTACTAGATATAGGGGTCTAATAAGTTCCATCCCTGGATAGTTTTTGCTCTTTAGTTTTGGAAGCATTGTTACAAACTCTCCATTATATAAAAGAGACATTAATATTGTTTCAATCACATCATTATAGTGGTGTCCTAATGCTATTTTATTGCATCCAAGCTCTTTGGCAAAATTATATAAGTGTCCTCTTCGCATTCTAGCACACATGTAACAAGGAGATTTTACATTCATTTCTTTAACGGATGAAAAAATAGTACTTTCATAAACCTTTAATGGAATTCCAAGTAACTTGGCATTTTCTTTTACTTTTTTTAAATTTTCTTTACTATATCCTGGATCCATTGTAAAAAATTCTAATTCAAAATGAATTTTTCCATGTTTTTTTAATTCTTGCAAACATTATGCAAGTAAAAAAGAATCTATTCCTCCAGAAATACATACCGCAATCTTATCAAGATGATCCAATAAATCCCATTCCTTTCTCGCC
>CAZSXH010000068.1:0-5418 GCA_964611015.1 uncultured Muribaculaceae bacterium | reverse complement strand
TCTAAGAGTAGAAAAGAAAGAGCAGCAATACCTTTCCATTTATTCATAGAAGAAGCACACAGATATGTAGTATCAGATAATGACCATTTCTTACTTGGATATAATATCTTTGATCGTATTGCTAAAGAAGGTCGTAAATATGGAGTAATACTTGATATTATAAGTCAAAGACCCGTAGAAATATCTGATACTGTAATTGCTCAATGTAATAACTTTCTAATATTTAAAATGACTCATCCACTTGATATTAAATATATTGGTGAAATGCTTCCAAATATTTCAGCTGATATTTTGGATAAGCAAAAAGTATTACAACCTGGTACTTGTGTATGTTTTGGAGGAGCATTTAAAATACCAATGATTGTAAAAATGGAAATGCCAAATCCAATGCCATTTAGCAGTAACTGTGATGTGTCCGGATGTTGGAAGTTAGAAGAAACGCAAAATAATACTATTCAATTAGAAAATAATGTATTAGAAAATTATAATGATACTCCAACGCAACCTCAAAGTAGAGTTGTTTTACCGCAAAATAGCGTATTAGAAAACTATATAGACACTCCAACACAGCCGCAAAATCCAACACCACAATTTAATACAGAAATGGAAAAAGAAGAAATATTATTTTACGAATAAAACTATCAAGGCAAATTGAATAAAGCATTACAATTTGCCTTTTTGCATATAATGTGGTATAATGTTGTACATGCTTCACGTAAGGAGTGTTAAATTTAAAATTTATGAAACATTATATAAAAAACAATAAAATTGAAGTAATATTAGTATCTATTACTTTTATATTATTTATCAGTTTAATTGGATTTGAAATAATTGCAAATAATAAATTAAAAGTTCAACCAATAAAATTTGACATTAGTATTAAGGAAAAAGAGCAAAGAACAAATGCTAATGATAATAATGTATTAAATAATATACTAAAAGAAAACGAAAATACTATTATGTTTTTAGCAAAAACATTTCAAATAGATAATGAAGTTTTAATTACAAAATTAAAAGAAGATTATAAAGAAATAAAACTACTTGAAACACCAAGTATAGAAAAAACATTAATAGATTATTTATTTTCTTTAGAAAAAAGTAATAAAAAACTATTTTCTAAAAAAGTAACTGCTTGTAAAGATACTAAAGAATATATGGTAGCATTAATTAAATACTATACTAATATTTATACCAGTGTAGATTTTGAAATTGCTGCTGCTATTGCTCAAATAGAATCAAACTATTCATCCAGTGGTATGTTAAAACGAAATAATATCTTCGGAGGAATGTCAGGTAGTGGAAGTCTTATAAAATATCGTAATATTGAGTATGGTATTTTAAAATATATAGAGTTATTAAACGATGGTTATTTTAGTAAAGGACTTACTACTATTGAAGAGATTGGAAAAAAATATAATCCAGTTTATATAAATGGTGTAAAAAAGGCCAAACCAGTATGGGTAACCAATGTAACTAATGCTACAAGTGAATTTAAAGAATACAAAGATATTGACATTGAAACAATAGCATCTTTAAAAAATAATAAGTAACTACTAGTATTATTATTTACAATTTGATATAATTAAAGTGCCTAGAGGCGAAGTTGTTGTCTATATAAAACCGACTATATATGATATACGGGAATCTAATTGAATTATGGTGTAGAATACTTATCCATTAAGTGTATAAGGATCCTAAAATGATTCATGTGATGCCCACCTCGCGTGAGCGGGTTTTTATCACTGCAATGACTTTCCTCTGGGTTTTATTATGAGGTTAAATATGTTAGAGAGATTAGAGAAGTTAATAGGACAAGAAAATATCAAAAAAATTAAAGAAGCTAAAATTCTTTTAGTTGGAATTGGGGGAGTAGGAGGTTTTACTCTAGAAGCCCTAGTTCGAAGTGGTATAAATGATATAACTATCGCAGATGGTGATGTTTTTGCAAGTAGTAATTTAAATAGACAAATAATAAGTAAAAATAATAATATTGGGCTTTCTAAAGTAGATGAAGGAATAAAAAGAGCCAAAGAAATAAATTCAAATATAAATATTAATGGAATAAGTAAATTTCTAAATGAAGATAATATCAATACTTTAGGAAATTTTGATTATATTATAGATGCTTGTGATGATGTTTCTGCTAAAATTAGCTTAATTAAGTATGCAGAAGACAATAATATTAAGATTATTTGTGCTTTAGGTACTGGAAAACGTCTTAATCCGGCGTTTGTGAAGCTTTCTAGGCTAGATAAGACAAATAATGACCCTTTAGCTAAAAAAGTGCGAGAAATGGCTAAAAAGGCCAAATTAAGCATGAAGATACCAGTAGTATATTCTGATGAATCACCACTTAACCACGATAAAGAAATTGCATCATCAATATTTGTACCAGCAACAGCAGGAATTTACCTTGCTTATTATGTAATTAATGATATAATAAATGAATAGTTATGGAGGATTTTATGACATTTACTGGAAAAATATCTAAATTTGAATTATATAGATTATTTAAAAAAGGAAATTTAAGAGAAATCACTAAATATGTTAAACACTATCCAGGGTCTTTACCATATTCATTAAGTGAATTTAAAAAAGAATATATCGATGCACTTACAAATTATGCGTGTAATAGCGATTATTATTTATTATGGATGATTCTAAACGAATCTCCACATGCTGATCAAAAAAGAATTGTTGATTGTATTTTAAACCGATATTATCACAAATTATGGTCGGAACAAGAAAAGCTAATTAAACATTTTGATTTGTTTTTAGATGAACTTATGAAAAGAAATGATGAGTGTTTAATATTTACACTTGCTAAAATAGCAACAACATTACCAAAATCCTTGGAATATATGGCTAGAATAACTTCTTATTGTTTATACTCTAAAAATAATTCCAATCTAGCTTTAAAACTATCTAGACTTCCTGAATATAATGATGAATCACTTAAAATGAAAATACATGGTTTATTATTAAAAGAACTTATTATTTATATGTCTCATTGCCAAAATGAAGAAAATCTTAAAATTGCTATTGAAGATTACTTTAACGGCGCAAATTCAAAAGAAGTTAAAGAACTCTTGGTAGAATTTATGAATAATAAGGGAATGTTTAAAAGAATATATGATTACATCAAAACGGAAATAATCGACAGAAAAAAAGCAGCAGCTTATTTACTTGAAATATTAAGACTTAAACCAGATTATCATAGGGAAGATATTATAATTGAAATAATTTATTATGGAAGTGTAGATACTATAAGTAAATTAATGACTATGCTTAGTGAAGAAGAACAAAACGAATGGTGCTTTTCTATACTTGATGAAGGTAATCTAACTTTAATTTATGATCTTGCTATTACTACTAATTGTAAAGAAACTTATAAATTAATTGATGCTCTACTTGCACAAGATATCGATTTCGAAATAGGATTGTTAAATGATTTAAAGAATCGATTCTTAAGCTACGCTTGGGATTATGTATTTAAAAACCGTTCATTAGATTACATTAGAAATTTATTAAACCATTTTTATGTAACAAATAGTATTGGTTATATAACTGCTACTAAGTTTATCGTAGAGTATAAATATATTAGCTTATTTACTGAACAAGAACAATCAAATATAATGGAAGCATATGAAGAAAAAGAAGATATGCTTCTTACATTAAAAAAATAATTGATTAATTCAATTATTTTTTTGTTATAAGAAAACTTGCTAATACGCTAGGATCTTCACCATTATATACAATATCATATATGATACTTATAAGTTCAATATTTATATTTTTCTTATTTAATAATTTATAAAGAGTATCTAGGGTATGATAACCTTCAACAGTATTATTTGCAAGATATTCATTTATCTTTTTAGGATTTTTTGTACTTCCAATAACATAACCAAAACTAAAGTTTCTACTTTTAGTACTTGTACAAGTAAGCATTAAATCTCCAACACCTGCGAATGATAAGATAGTCTTTGGCTTTCCTCCTAAATAATAAATTATATCTTTAATATCATGCAGAGATTCATTAATTAAGAACGCTTGAGTAGAGTTGCTATATCCAAGTCCATTTAAAATACCTGATGCGATAGCAATAACATTTTTAACGGATCCACATAATTGAATTCCTATCATATCTTTTGTAGGTCTTAATTTTAAAGATTCATTTGCTAATGTATTCATTACATATTTTTTTGCTTTAGTACTATGACTTCCAATTGCAAGAGCAATTGGTTCATTATTGATGATATCAATAGCAAAAGTAGGTCCAGATATTACTGCAATATGTCTAGTTTTAAGTTCTCTCATGACAATATTTGAAAGTAATTCTTCTTGTGATTCTTCAATTCCTTTAGATGCAATACAAACAGGAGTACTTGTACGATAGTAAGGTTTCATTTTTTTACAGATAGAATCAACAAATCTACTAGCAGTAATAATATAAATTAAATCACTATTTTCAAGTACTTCCTTCATATCTGTACTAACCTTAACATTTTTAGGAATAGGAGTATCTGCGATAGATTTTAATTTTTTTGTTTTCTTCCATTCTTCATAATTTTGTTTGCTTTCAGTCCACATGATGATTTCATTATCTTTTTTAGCAAGCATCTTAGTAAGAGCTAAACTATAAATTCCAAGTCCAATTACACTTATTTTCATTTTCCAACCTTCATTTCTTTATGTAGTTTATTTAAATTTGCTTCTACTTTATTATTTTTAGGGATATAATACTTTTTCCCTTTTAAATTATTTGGCATATATTCTTGTTTTACCCAATCATTGGGATAATCATGAGGATATAAGTAATCCTTACTAGTAGTCTTGATATTATCAGGAACGTTACCAGTACTTCCTTTACGAATATCATTTAAGGCTTCATCTAAAGCTAGGTGAGAACTATTACTTTTTGGTGATAGCGCCATTTCTACAACTATTTGCCCAAGTGGTATTCGAGCCTCAGGCAGTCCAACTAATTCTGCAGCAGATATTGCTGCCATAACCCTCGGTCCAATTCCAGGATTAGCCATGCCAATGTCTTCATAAGCAATTACACTAAGTCTTCGATAAATACTATCTAAATCCTCAGCTTCAATTAATCTTGCTAAATAGTGAAGAGAAGCATCAACATCACTTCCTCTAATTGACTTTTGTAGAGCACTTAAAACATCGTAATGCCCATCACCATCTTTATCATGAAAAAATACTGGTTTTGAATTAATCTTTTTAATATCATCCAAAGTAATTTTGCCATCTTTAGAAGAGTAGTAGGATACTTCAAGTAAATTCAAAGCATAACGCATATCTCCACTTGCAAGTTTGGCAATATATTCTAAAGATTCATCATCTATTTTAATTTTATCAAGTTTCTTTTTAGCTTTTTTAAGACCATTAACTATAGATTCC
>CAZSXH010000067.1:3050-5526 GCA_964611015.1 uncultured Muribaculaceae bacterium | reverse complement strand
TTGAAATTTACGATCTCTTCCTCCTTTAGCAGAACATCCAGCTGAATACCGCTCGACTAAGAACAGTTCAATGATTTTAGGATTCTTACGTTGGGCTGGTGCTAATTTCATAGAAAGATTCTTTTCAATCGCTTTTTTATTTTTACCATTTCTGGCATCTTCTCTTGCTTTTCTTGCAGCTTCACGAGCCACCTTACTCTTCATTGCTTTATCTAAAATAGCAAGAGCTACTTCTTTATTTTCTTCTAAAAAGAATTTAAGTGATTCATAAGTAATACTTTCAGTTACACTTCTAGCCTCAGGTGTTCCAAGTTTACCCTTAGTTTGTCCTTCAAATTGTAATAACTCTTCAGGAATCTTTAAACTAATAACTGCAGATAAACCTTCTCTAACATCAGATCCATCTAGAGAACCATCTTTAGCTTTAAACAAATTATTACTCTTAGCATAATCATTAAAGGCTTTAGTAATACCTGTTTTAAAACCTACTTCATGAGATCCTCCATCACCTGTTTTAACGTTATTAACAAATGATAAAATATTTTCGTTATAAGTATCAGTATATTGCATCGCAATAGACACTTCTATCTTTTGTTTAGTGTTATTAAAGTTAATGACTTTATGTAAAGTATTTTTACCTTCATTCATGTATTCAACAAAACTAATTAAACCATTTTCATAATGAAACTTAGCTTGCTTTTTATCTTCTTCATCAATTACTTCAATAGTTAGTCCACTTAAAAGAAAGGCACTTTCTTGCATTCTTTCACAAATTGTTGTATAAGAAAAATTACAATTTTTAAAAATTTCTGGATCAGGTAAGAATTTAACTATTGTTCCAGTTTTTGTACTTTTACCTACTGTTTCAAGTGGCTTTTTAACATGACCACCATTTTCAAATTCAATAGTTGAAATTAAGCCATCACGATAAATTACAACTTGCATTTCTTTAGATAATGCGTTAACAACTGATGCCCCAACACCATGAAGACCTCCGGAAACCTTATAACCAGATTCACTAAATTTTCCTCCAGCATGCAAAATAGTATAAATAACCTCTGGTGTTGATTTACCAGATTCATGCATACCAATAGGAACTCCACGACCATTATCAGCTACAGTTATACTTTTATCTTTATTTATAATTACTTTTATATAGTTGCCATAACCATTAATTACTTCATCAATGGCATTATCAACAATTTCCCAAATCAAATGGTGCATACCTCTTTTATCAGTACTACCAATATACATACCAGGTCTTTTGCGAACTGCTTCTAGGCCCTCTAAGATTTTTATCGATGACTCATCATATTTTGCCATATTCTATCCACCCTAGTTCATTATAACAAAAAGTCCAGAAAAAAAGCAACTTTTAGTTAATTATATCCTGGTAGTGTCAATTGTAAATTACGTTTTGAATTAATAGTTGAATCATTTTGTTTACTTTGAATGTAATCTAGTATTTCATTACATGCATTCATAAAAAGAACACTAAATAAAACGACATACTCATCTTTTGAAGATGATAATATTTCAAACATACGATTCATTCTTAATCTTATTTCTTCTTTCGAAAACATTCTAGAAATTGATGTAAAAAACTCTTGTTTTGTTTTATCTTGCAACTTTAAAGCTTCTGCTATATCGGGAAACTTAAATACATAAGCTCTCTTAGTTTGAGATTGTTCTTTAAAAATACTCTCTTGTTCTAAAGTATTAATTTGATTATCAAAGGCATTTAAGCCAAGTAATGAATCAACAGAAAAACTTGGAGTAAGTACTCTTTTAATAATTTCCTTTTCATCTATTTTATCCATACTCAAAAGAAGCAAAGTCTTCATATAGATCTCTGGCATAAAATATTATAATAATGCGATTTTGAAAATCATTTATTACAAAAGAATATAAAGGACAATTTGTAAAACCATGACATGGTAAAGTAAGATTAAGACATGAAAGTCTTAATAAGATTCCCAAAAAGCCATATTTCTTAACGGCGCTATCAATTAAATCTTTCATTTTTCGATCAATATCATTAATACTACTATTTTTAGCTATAGAAAAAGTAGTAACATTTTCTTCTGTTAAAGCAACTTTTCCATTAATAATATCCATGATTCTTTTCATAATAAGATAACTTTGCATACTACTCTTCCTTACTTAAATATATATTTTAAAAGAAATATAAAAAATTGTAAAGAAAAAAAGAGGATAACCTCTTTTTAATAAAAAGCGCCGCCCCAAATAATGGCAAGTAAGATAAATAGTATTAAAACTATAAATGCATAACTAGCACTGAAGTTTGTACCATTATTGGAATCTGAATTTTTGCAACAACTCATTTTTTATACCTCCTTAAAATTTATAAATTTAAATAAAGGCCCCTACAATGATAATTAAAAGTATAAATAGTACTAATATTATTGCAGCTCCAAGGCCATTTCCACAATGATTCATATTACGAACCTCCTTT
>CAZSXH010000067.1:0-3040 GCA_964611015.1 uncultured Muribaculaceae bacterium | reverse complement strand
TTTTGTCTTTTCATTAGTATTGTATGGGAAATCTTTTGAAGTGTGAAGGCAAATAATAGATGAAAATATAGTGAATTTCTTGTAAAGATTAGAAAAAATTGTTATAATATCGAAGTAAGGAGATAGAAATGAAAAAAAAGATTATTGGATTATGTGCAATTATGCTATTAGCTAGTGGTTGTGGTAAAGTTCCTAAACTTGAAGATGGAAAAGAAGCAATCGTAAGTTTTAAAAATGGGGAAATGATAAGTGTTGATGATTTTTATAATCAACTTAAAGATGATTTTGGTTTAACTTCTTTAATAACAATGGTTGATACTTATATAATTGAACATGAATTTCCTGATTATAAAGATACTGCAGCAAGTTATGCTGAAGCTTATATAAAGGGATTTATTGAACAATATGGAAGTGAAAAAGCTTTTTTAGAAGCACTTAGACAAAATACAGATTATGAAACTATTGAAGCTTATCAAAATTACTTCTATTTAAGTTATTTACAAAGTCATGCTATTGAAGAATACGCAAAAACTCAAATCACTGATAAAGATATTGAAAAGTATTACAAGAACAAAGCTATTGGTGATATGGACTTAAGTCATATCTTAATTACTTCTGATGTTGCTTCTACTGCTACTACTGATGAAAAGAAAGAAGCAGAAAAAGCTGCTAAAGCTAAAGTTGAAGAAGTAATTGAAAAACTTAACAAAGCTAAAAAAGAAGGAAAAGATATTAGTGAAACATTTATGGTATTAGCAAAAGAATACTCAAAAGATGATTCAACTAAAAATAATGGTGGTAGCTTAGGAAAGATCACTTATCATGATTTAAGTAGTGCTTATGATGAATTAATCGATGCCGCTAAAAACTTAAAAGATGGTGAATATTCAACTAAAGTTATTACTACAGAACTTGGATATCATGTAATCCTTAAAACTAAGAGTTACGAAAAAGACACTTTAGAAAACTTAAAAGATGAAATTTTAAAAATTCTTTCTGAAGAATATGTAACAGCAAATCAAGATAGCATTGGACTTACAGCATTACAACATTATCGTAAAGATTATGGTATGGAAATTGAAGATGATGAAATGAAAAAACAATATTCAAATTACATTCAAAATGCTCTAGCAAGTATCCAAGCTAGTAAATCAGAAAATTAAAAAGAGCCTAAGCTCTTTTTTTTATAACTCTATTTCTTTAGATATTAATCTCTCAATGCTATTTCTATCGAATCCTTTTTTATACATATTGTATCTTAATTTTTTTATTAGCTCTTCTCCTTGTAATTTACGAGATAGCTTTCTTAATTCTTTTTGCATTTCTTTTTCTAAAATATCAGTATTTTCTTCAAATGTAGTATTACTAATAGCATAATCTATATTAACTACATTATATCCCATATTAATTAAATCTTTTTTTATTTTATTTATTAACATGTATCTAGACAAATTATGATTACTTTTTATTTTCTTATTAATTATCTTATCTATTTTTTCATTCCATATTTCTTCATTATAACTAAGTAAGTATTCATTAACTAAGCTTTCGTTAAATCCTAATTTTTTTAATTCTTGTTTTATTTTGTTTGGACCATTTAAAGATAAATTAATTTTGTCAGTAATAAAACTTTTGACATATAGATCATCATTTAAATAACCATCTTTCTCTAATCTTTTTATAGTTTTTTCTATAATATCAGAACTAAATTCTTTTAATTTTTTTCTTACTTCATTTTTTGTTCTTAATTTTACAGTTAAATATTTTAAAGATTTATGATATGCATCTATTTCATTATTATATTTAATTATTTCTTCTAGTTCTTTTTGAGGTAATTCCCTTGGTTTTAATAAATTATATTTAATTATTGTATCATCATAAAAACTTAGTGAATTATTATCACTAAGTACTACTTCATAAATATTTTTCTTTTTCTTTATTTTTGTTATTTTCATTATATATTTTCTTCATCCAAATATGTTTTGCATGCATCATCTAAATCATGTGCAAGTTTTTCAATTATTTTATAATCTTTAGTTCTGCATCCAGAAGCAAATTTGTGTCCTCCCCCATTATACTTTGCCGCACATTCATTAATTACTGGTCCTCTACTTCTAATATTTGCTTTATATATATCATTTCTTTCATCATATACTACAAACATCCAACATATAAGACCTTTAATAAAATTAAAATTATTAACTTGATTTGATACACTTGTTGCTTCAACGTTTAATTCTTTTAGATCATCTGCTGAAACAAATATAAAGCCAAATTGATTTTCCGTAATTTCTAAATTATTAGTCAAATATGCTCTAAATTTTTCTTCATCAAAACTTCTTTCATATAAATTATCATATAAAGCAATCATGTTGATATTATTATTAGCTACCAAGTCTGATGCGATTTTTAAAGTATTTGCTGTGGTATTTGAAAGTAAAAAACGATCACTATCAAAAACCATACCCGTATACAAGTTTTCTGCTATTTTTTGATCCATTTGCAAAGGTGAATTCATAAGTAACTCTGCGATCATTTCACAAGTACTAGACATAGAATCATCTGTCCAGTCAACATTGCCTTCTATATCTTCTCTTGGATGATGGTCAATCTTTAGTATTTCTTTATATTTTAATTCTTCAATACCATCAACTCTTATAAAATTAGGAACATCAAGAACAATTAAAAGAGCATTTGAAAGCTCAGACAAGTCGGGCTTATCTAAGTTTCCAATATATTTGAATTTATGTACTCCAGCTCCTATAGCATAAACCTTTTTATTAGGGAATGTTAATCTAATTGAATCTCTTAAAGCAATTTGACTAGCTATAGCATCTGGATCAGGACTTATGTGTCTTGCTAAAACTATTTCATCATATTTTTTGATTATTTTAACTATCTTTTTATAAATGTCCTTTTTTATAAGAATCATCTCTTTCTATTATTAGTTTTATTTTGTTAAATCCATGGTATCCATGTCAATCATTAATTCTTCATCAGTTGGAATAACGTACACTGGAATCTTAGAATCATCAGTAGT
>CAZSXH010000066.1:0-5558 GCA_964611015.1 uncultured Muribaculaceae bacterium | reverse complement strand
CTATTTATTATGTATCCTCAGTTTTACTATGTTATAGAAGATTAATAGATGCTGCTTTAAATAATACTTTAACACCTAAAATGGAAGAATATTATTTAAATATACTAAATCGTTGTGCCAATCGTGAATCAACGCCTCAGTTTTTTGATAAATTACCTGGAGTAAATGAACAATACTTTAATGGAAGACAGGAACTTTCTAATCAAGATTTTTTAGGATTAGTATTAGACTACGATAAAGATAAAAAGTTGGCTACTATTGAAGTACGTAATTATTTTGAAATAGGAAATGAAGTTCAATTCTTTGGGCCAAACATGGAAACATATAATTATAAGATTAATAAAATATATAATGAATTTGATGAAGAAATAGAAGTAGCAAGACATCCAAAAAGTATTGTTAAATTACCTGTAGATATTATTTTAGAAGAGAATTCAATGATGAGAATTAAAGCATTTGATATAAATGATTTTATATAAATAATATTTATTTGACAAAAGAAATTTTTTATAGTAATATTATGAACTGTAAATTGAATAAAAAAAGGAGATCAAATTATGAAAAAAGAAGCTATATTTGCAATGACTGCTGAAGGCTATCTTGAAGCTGAAACAGAACTAAATGAACTTAAGAATGTTCGTCGTCCTGAAGTTGTTCAAGCATTAAAAGAAGCTAGAGCTCAAGGAGATTTATCAGAAAACGCTGATTATGATGCTGCTCGTAATGAACAAGCAATCATTGAAGCAAAAATCCAAGAACTAGAATATAAACTTGAACATGCACAAATAATTGATAATAAAGATAAAAATGTTGTAAATTTAGGGTCTACAGTAACTATCAGTTATGATGATGGTGAAACCGAAGAATATAAAATTGTTGGATCAATGGAAGCAGATCCTTTTGAAAATAAGATTTCAAACGAATCACCACTTGGTATTGCTATTTTAAAACATAAAATTGGAGATGTAGTAGCAGTTTCTAGTCCGAATGGTGACTATAATATTAAAATTGAAAAAATAGCTTAAAACTAACGAAAGTTAGTTTTTCTTTATTGTAAAACAAATGGTTTTATATTATAATAATATTACTTATGAAGGGAGATAAACTCATGAAAAACGTACATGAAGTAGAAATTAAATTAGAAAAGGAATGGATCTCAGCATTAGATGCTGTATTTAAAAAGAAAAATAAAGAAATTAAGATTGATGGATTCCGTAAAGGAATGGCACCAAAAGAAATGTATTTGAAGAAATTCGGTATCGAATCATTATATATGGATGCTGTTGATTCTTGTATTAGTGTTGCTTATAAAAAAGCACTAGAAGCAGAAAAATTAGTTCCAGTTGTTGAACCACAAGTTGATGTAACAGGAATTAGTGATACAAATGTTATATTTAAATTTACAATTATAACTAAACCTGAAATTAAATTAGGAGAATATAAAAATTTAAAAGTTAAAAAGCCAAAAGTAACTGTAACAGCTGAAGAAGTAGATCATGAAATTGAACACTTAAGAGGTCATATGGCTGATGTTGTAGTTAAAGAAAAAGGTAAAATTGAAAATGGTGATACTGCTGTAATTAGCTTTACTGGTATAGTAGATGGTAAAGAAGTAGATGGTGCTAAAGGAGAAAATTATCCATTAGAAATAGGAAGTCACTCATTTATACCAGGATTTGAAGAAGGTTTAATTGGGCTTAAGACTGGAGATAAAAAAGATTTAGAATTAAAATTCCCAGAAAATTATGTAGAAGATTTAAAAGGAAAAGATGTAACATTTAAAGTTACTGTAAATGAAATAAAAACAAGAGTATTACCTGAAATGAACGAAGATTTCTTCCAAGATTTAGGATATGATGATGTAAAAACATTAGAAGATCTTAAAAAGAAAATTAAAGAAGATCTTACTCATGAAAAAGAACATCATGCTGAAGATGAATTTTTAGATAGTTGTTTAGAAGCAGCAGCTAAAAATATGAAAATCGAATTAAATGAAGAAATAATAGACGATGAAGTTCACAGAATGATTGATCAATATGCTGAACAATTAAGAATGCAAGGAATGAATATTGATGATTTTTATAAAATGACTGGTACTTCTCATGAAGATTTACATAAACAAATGGCTCCAGAAGCAGAAAAGAGAGTAAAATATCGTTATTTACTTGAAGAAATTGCAGAAGTTGAAAAGATTAATCCAACTGAAAAAGAAACTAAAGAAAGAGCTGAAGAAGTGGCTAAACAATACGGCATTTCAGCAGATGAATTAATTAAAGCATATGGATCACTTGACGTTGTAAAATATGATTTAAGAATGCATAAAGCATTAGATATTTTAAAAGAAAATAATTAAGGTTATTAATAATAAAATATATTATTTAGGGGGATTATAATGGAAAAAAAATACACTGTCGGTGAAATAATACTAGGATTACGTCCAGAATATCAAAAGAGTCAACAAGACTTAGAAAAATTAAAAAGATATTTTGATGTAAACCCTAAAAAAGTATCTGATTTTTGTTTTAGAGCTGATAGAAGTGACATAATAAGCTGTTATTATGATATAAATGAAAGTAATATAAGAAGGCTAATTAATGAATTTTTAATTCGTATTGGACGATATGTATATCATTCAGATAGCTTTGATATTTTTGATGAAAATGGAATTATACAAAGTTCTGATAAACAACCAATTTTTTTGAAGGATAATCTTACTGAAGCTGAAAGAAGAGGACTTATAAATTTGGTAAATAGAATATTGAATTCTGAGTTTATTAAAAACATGGACTCAGTAACTTCTGATTTCTATATACAAACTTTAAGACTATTTGGAATTTATTTATCAAGTTCTAGAGTTAATTTTAGCAGAGTTAAATTTAATGCTCCTAGAACAAGTCTTGAATACGACGCAGTAAAAGACACAATTTCATTTACTTCTGAAGTTCCTTTAATTGATACCAAAAGTATACGAGGAATGTTAGATACAGAATTATCTTCAGATGTGTTAAATGAATATCAAATTGATGTAATTGAGGCTAACCGAGATAGAGCTAAAAATTTAGAAATTGCTCCTATTAAACCTACAGATCAAGTAGAACTTGAAATTGTAGATTATACTAATATATATTTAAGAAGAAAAAGAAAACAATCAAATTAAGAAAGACTGTGTTTATTTACACAGTTTTTTAATGCCTTTGTGCTTAAAAATACTACAAATAAAATATTAATAATTTCAGCTAACACTAAACTATATACACCAATATGACATAATGACAAAATGGCCATTATAACTAATTTTAAAACTACTCCCCATAAAGTGATTTTCATGCTAATTTTGGCATATCCAAGTGCTTGTAAACTAGCTGTAAGAACACCTTCTAAATAAAATAAAACAAATATTGGAGCAAGTAGTTTAATATAATTTGATCCACTAGTGGTACCATATAAAGTAAATAATAAATTATCTCTAAAAGTAAAAATTAAAAAAGAAAAAGATGAACCTATTACTAGGGCAAATAGTATTGCTTGTTTGACTCTTCTTTTTACCATCTTTATGTTTCCTTTACCAAAAAACTTGCTTATTTCTGGAAGAAGCGATGTTGCTATGGCAGCAATAAAAAAACTAGGCATAGTAAGTAAAGTAAGAGAGTAGGCATTATAAATAGCATATTCTCTTAATATATAAGCACTAGAATAACCAGATAGCAGTAATAAATTAGTTAAAATTATAGGTTCAAAGAAGTATCCAACATTACCAATTATTCTACTAGAAACTGTGGGAATAGATATATCTAATATATCTTTAGTATGGGATTTGCTAGGTTTTAAGTTAGTATTAAGATTAATTTTCTTTGGCAAAAAGAATAAAAAGACAATAATACTACTTATTTCTGATATGATAGTAAGTAAAATTAAGCCAATAACTGCGATTTTAACACTTATTTTCATAAGTATAGGTAAAACAATAATGATTATAATAAGTCTTATGATTTGTTCAATTACATTACTTACTGCATGAGGTAGCATATTTTGTTTACCGGCAAAATATCCTTTTAAAACACTTGAAATGGATACAAATGGTAAGGTTAAAGCAAAAGCCATTAGTATCGATCCGGCTTCAGGTTCATTTAAAAGATATGTTGCGATAAAATCATGAGTAAATGCCATTATAAAGACTAATATTGCATTTATGGATAGTATTAATGCTGCCGCAGATGTAAGAATACGTATGCTTCTTCCTTTGTTTTGTGATACTAACTTAGATATCGATATTGGTATGGCAAGTGTGGCAATAGTAATAAGTAAAGAATATGTGGGAGTAGCAATGGTGTAAAGACTTATTCCGTATTCTCCGATAATGCGAGTAAAGACAATTCGAATGATAAAGCCTAAAATTTTTGTAAGAAAGCCACTACCAATTAAAATTAAAGTTGATTTAATAAATAAGTTTTTTTCTCGCATTCTAACTTCTCCTTTAACAATAGGCTAATTTGTTATATAATAAATATATGAACGTATTTTAATATTAATGTGGGAGGGCGAATACTTTGCCAAATATTATTACATTTGATAGTTTAGTTCCAATGCTTGAAAAAAGGGAACGATTTGATGATATAAAAAGAGCATATCTTTATGCTTGTAATGAACACGAAGGAATGAAAAGACTATCTGGAGATGATTTTATAACTCATCCTTTAGAAGTCGTAAAAATTCTTTTGGATTTAAATGTCGATGATGTAACTATAATCGCTGCTTTTTTGCATGAAGTAATTAATAATGGTAATAAGACATTTGAAGATATAGAAACTGAATTTGGAGAAGAAGTTGCAAAGATAGTTCTTTCTGTTTCTAAAATTAATAAATTAGAACTTCCAGATAATAATGAATCTTCAATTATTTATTTAAGAAAAATTCTTGTTGGTCTTGCAGAAGATGTAAGAGTTTTATATATTAAACTTGCAGATCGTCTTCATAATATGCGTACTAATTGGGCGGTTAATCCATTGAAACAGAAAGAAAAAGCAAATGAAACAATGTCAGTATTAGTTCCAATTGCTCACCGTTTAGGTATTAATTCAATTAAAAGTGAGTTAGAGAATTTATCATTATATTACCTTAAACCTGATGTTTATAATGATATCTTAGAAAAACTTAATAATACAGTTGATGAATTACAAGATCATCTTGATGAAATGAAAGAAAACTTAATTGATTTACTTACTGATGCTGGAATTAAGTTTGAAATAAAAGGTAGAGTAAAAAGCGTATATAGTATTTATAACAAATTAAATAATGGTAAAGAATGGAATAAAATCTACGACATTCTTGCTTTACGTATCTTTGTTGAAGAAGAAAGTGATTGCTATCAAGTTATTGGATTAATTCATTCTAGATTTAGACCGATGCCAAAAAGGTTTAAAGATTACATTGCTAGTCCGAAAGAAAATATGTATCAATCACTACATACTACTGTTTTTGGTTCAGAAGGAAATGTATTTGAAATTCAAGTTAGAACTTATGAAATGGATGAAATTGCTGAAAAAGGTTTAGCAAGTCAT
>CAZSXH010000065.1:0-5707 GCA_964611015.1 uncultured Muribaculaceae bacterium | reverse complement strand
AAATAAACCAAAATTTAATAGCCCCCTGAAGAGGCCGAAAGGCCTCGTTTTTTTGTTATTAAACAGTTTTTTAGATGTCAAAACTTCATATTCAAAGTATATTGAAATTTTAAAAAGCTAGCGTAATGTTCTAGTAGTTTTATTATAATAATGATATAATATGAAACAAAAAGTTTTAACAAGTAAGGAGAATAATATGTATTCAAATAGCTATATATTTTTAGAAAATGAAAAGCAAAAGATAATGCGTAATAATTGTGCAAAAGAGCAAAAGATAATTGTACCTACACCATTTCATGAGCTTTTAAAAAATGTGTTTGATAATATCATTATTAATGCTGAAGAATCATCTGGCATCATAAACATAAGGAATAAAAAAAGTATAATTCCAGTTGAATTTAACTTTTATAAAGTATCAAAAAACTATTATTTAAATGTATTTATTAATGATCAAAGAAAAAATGTGGCAATAAGCACATTAGAATTGTTAAACGATACATTTACTAAAAAGAATAATTGCATTACAAAGATGTTTTTACCTATTATAACATATGATTCGGTTTCAAAAGATTATTGTGATAAATTGTATCCTCTTTTAAATGAATTTGAACGAAAACTTAGAAGACTTTTATATAATGTATATACATTAAATTTTAATTTAAAGTATTATGAAAATCTAAATTTAAACAATACATCGCGTGAAATAAAAGCAAAAATACCGGCTAACAAATTAAAAAATGTTAGTAAAGAAGAAAATTATGCGATATCTTGGTTTTACTCAGTAGACTATGGTAATATAGAACATTTATTATTTGATAAGTATGTTTCACAAGGTGACTATGAAAAAGCAGAACAAATTTTAAAAAAAGAGCAGGACTTATCAACAATGAATGATACTCAATTAAGAAAAATTTATAAATCTTTACTGCCAAAGAATGATTGGGAGCGTTTTTTTAGTAACAAGCGTTTAGGGCAAAAATTTCAACAACTTTTCAAAGATATACATAATGATAGAAATATAATAGCCCATTGTAAACTTATAGAAAAGGAACAATTTAATATATGTAAAAATAATTTAAAAGAGAGTATACTTTTATTAGATAATGCAATTAAAATAACAGAAAATTATGACATTAAAATTATGAATATGCTTACACGTAATGAAACGTTTACAAGAATTGCTCAAATGATTGGGGAGTATTATAAGCAATTAACTGAAAATTTAGAAACATTTATTCAACCGTTATTGAAAATGCAAGATCAATTAAATAAAAATCTAAAACCATATTATCAAAGCTTAGGTGAAAAATTAAGTGACTATTATTCAACATTAGATAAAGATT
Source organism: uncultured Muribaculaceae bacterium (assembly GCA_964611015.1). Classification (GTDB taxonomy): domain Bacteria; phylum Bacillota_I; class Bacilli_A; order RF39; family UBA660; genus Onthocola_B. The sequence continues at coordinate 4,364 of CAZSXH010000065.1, read as the reverse complement.
ATAAGGAATAATTTTAGGACGTTTTGTTTTAATTACTATTTAATTACTTAAATAATATTTTTACAAAGTAATTAATTATTCTATAAATTACTTTACAAAGCTGATATAATATTACTAAGAAGGTAGTTAATATGAAAAAAGTTATTTCTTATATATTATTATTAGTTATTGTATTTACCTGCGCTGGATGTACTTTTTTTCAAAAAGAAAAAAGTACAAATGAAAAAGACAAACCAATTGAAGTTACTCCTGAGGTAGTTGATGTATATACTGATGTATTAGTAAGTGCTGTTGGTGATTGCACTTTAGGAACTGATCCTCATTTTAGTTATCCGGAATCATTTCCTTATTATTTAGATCAAAATAATGGTGATTATAGTTATTATTTTAGTAAAGTTGCAGATGTATTTAGAAGTGATGATTTAACTATTGCTAACTTAGAAACTACTTTTACAACTGCAACCGAAAGAAAGAAAAATAAAACCTATTGCTTTAAGGGTGATCCTACATATACAAACATTTTGACTAGCAGTAGTATTGAATCTGTAAATCTAGCTAATAATCATACAGTAGATTATAATGAAGTTGGTTATGAAGATACTGTTAATAACTTAAAAAATGCAAGTCTTAGTTATTTTGGAAATGGTAAATATGATATATATGAAGTAAAAGGCATTAAAATTGGACTTGCAGGAATCCAAGCATGGGATTTTGATACTGCTAAAGATGCAATTGATGAAACGGTTAAATACTTCGATGAAAATCCAGTTAATGTAATTATTTATAGTTTTCACTGGGGACAAGAACTAGCAAAAGGACATAATGAGCTTCAAGAAAGCATTGCTCATTATGCTGTTGATTACGGAAAAGCTGCATTAATACTTGGGCATCATCCCCATGTATTACAAGGCATTGAAACTTATAATGGCATTCATATAGTATACTCTTTAGGAAACTTCTCTTTTGGTGGAAATAAAAACCCTAAAGACAAAAGAACTATGATCTTTCAACTAACTTTCTCATTTAAAAATGGTGAGGTAATTAATACAACTCCAAAAATAATACCTGCTTTTATATCAGGATATACTAACAAAAATAATTATCAACCAAGATTAGCAACAACTGATAGTGAAATTAAAGATGTATTAAATAGAATAAAAGATTATAGTAAGAACTTTGAATATGATTGGTAGGAGAATATATGGAAAAAGGATATAGTTATACAACAGCATATTTGTTAAAAGACTACATCGGTGGAGAAAAGCTTGATGAAGTTAATGATTATGTTGCTAAGAAAATGCAAGAGGGATTTGTTACTTTTGGTGAAAGACAACCAGCATTAGAAACATTTTATAATTACATCAATTTTATAAATGAAAGTTTTAGTGACGATGAAAAATATACAATAAGTAGATATTCCGGTCTTCCCTTTAGAAGAGTTAATTCTGTTTTAAGGGGTCAATGGGATTATGAAAAAAACGGGATTTTAACTGAAGAAATCAAGAAGGAATCATTGGAACTTGCAGAAGGTATAAGAAAAGCATTATTAAAAGCTCCTAAAGTTCCATTTAACGTAAAAGCCTATCGTGGAGTAAACATAAATGCTTTTTATGGTTATCAAATAACTTGTTTAGAAGAGCTTCCACTTTTAAAAGGAAAATACTTATATGAACAAGCTTTTACTAGTACTACTTTACTAAAAGAAAACAGTTTCTTTTATAAGCAATCAGAATGGGGACCAACTTGTAATGTTGAAATCGAATGCTTAATTCCAGAAGAATCTGATGATGGACTTTTACTTGCAAATGATGAATTTAGCGTTTCCCCAGCTCAAGTTGAATTTGTAATTAATAGTAGCAGCTTATTTCAAGTAATTGATGTAGTACTAAGTGAAGATAAACAAACTGCCAAGATGGTAGTGATGTTAGTTCCACAAAGAGTATGGAACCCCATTGATTATGAAATGGAACATCAAGAAGAATCAAAACAAAAATAACTCCATTACAGAAGTAATGGAGTTTTACTTTTCTAATATATAATGTTCTGGTATATAGATTATTTGATCTTCTTGAATGTAATTTACATTATGAATATTATTAATTAACGCCAGTTCCAAAATGGAAGTTTTAAAATAATCTGCAAGTTCTTTCAATGTATCCCCTTCTTTTACTACATATCTAATTAAATGATCTTCATTACTAGGTTTTATTGTTATTTTTTGATTAGGAAATATCAAGTTAGGATTTTTTATATGGTTCCAAGTAAATAAGTTTGATACTAAGGTGTGATAAAATTTAGAAATCTTAGTAAGATTATCTCCCTTTCTTACTGTGTATGAATTAAGTTCTCCTTCTGATGAAACAAAATATGTATAATCTGTTTCTATAATTATAACTTGATTAGGAAAGATTAAATCGGGATTTTTAATGTTATTATCATTAATGACTTTTTTTAATGATGTCTTATATTTTTTAGCAATGTGAGAAAGAGTGTCATTTTTATGAACACGATAATAAACTTTTTTCTTTTGATTATCGATATCTGGTTTTGTTATGGTACTCTTATCACTCAAGTAAATTTTTTCTGTAAAAGTATCACGATCCACATTGCCATTAATGCCATTAACTTCACCTTTATCTGTATATTGCCATCCTATGTAACTTTCTATTGATGGTTTTTTTACGCCATACTCTGCTACCCAAAGTGGATAAGCTTCAAATAAGCTTTTATCAAAAACAAAACGAGCATTATATGCATCACTATAAATTACTAATTCTTTATCTGTTAGACTTTTAAGGGTTTCTAAAAATGCTTTGGAAATAGCATTTATTTCTTCTTTTGATAAGCCTTTAAACACTTCAAAGTCCATAGCTAGTCTACAATCTATTTCTTTTCCAGATATTACTGATGCAAAAAATCTTGCTTGCTCTTTTCCTTCTTCCACACTTCTTGCAGTTACAAAATGATAAACTCCAATATCAAGTCCCACAGCTTTAGCATTTTGATAGTTTCTTTCAAAATCACGATCTTTATAAGCATTACCAGCACTACTTCTGATATACACTATTTCTATTCCATAGTCTTTTACCTTTCTAAAATCTATTTCACCTTGCCACAGTGATACATCTATTCCCTCGATTGCTAATGTATTCTTTGTGCTTATAACAAAAAAAGCTATTATTAAAATAAAAAGCAAAAATATTTTTTTCATGTTACCCCCTTAATACATTATAGATAAGGAGTTTTATTTTGGCTTTGCTTTTTACCTATAAACATTATAACTTTGTTTAAGTTAAATGTTTCATTGCTTGTAACTATTAATCACTTTATTACTATGATACAATATAAATGTGATATATATGAAAAAAAGGATTTTTGTTTTAATTATACTAATCGTATTATGTTTGATGCTGGTAAGTTTTATTACTATATTTAAGCTTTTTGATAAACCATTAAAAGAAATTAAAGTCTATAGTGACATTGAGTTTTATATAGATGAAGATTCATTAACAAGTTCATCAGCAAAAATCACTATGATTGTTAATAGTAATCAAAAATATATTACTAGCAATTGGTATCGAATTGATGAAAACATTGATGGAAAATGGTTTAAAATGAAAATAGCAGAAGAAATGGTAAGTACTATGGAGGCATACATTATAGATAAAAATGAATCATTCATAAGCAATATTAATTGGGAAAAATATTATGGAAAATTGAGTAAAGGAAAATATCGAATCATTAAGAGCGTTTACCCAGAAAATAACAAGCCTAAAAATGATGATGAAAAGCACTATGCAGTTGCAGAATTTATCATAAACTAAGTGTTTTTAACTTAAATTATATTTAAACAATTTAAAAAAGTGCTTAATTAAGCACTTTTTTCAGTTATACTTTTATAATAATTATATCTTTCTATAGCATTTCCTTTTTGCTTTGCTAAGACTTCATCTGCTAAAGATTTGTCTTTTATTTTTAAAGCATTAAATCTAACTTCGTTATCTAAGAATGCTTCATATTTATCAAAATTTGGTTCCTTTGAATCAATTTTTGTACCATCATTATCATGACGCATTAATATAGTATATCCACATTCTACAGCTAATTTTTCTTCATCAATGCTTTTACCCATACCTGTTTTTATTCCTTGTTCAACACATGGACAGTAAGCAATAATTATTGCTGGTCCATCATGAGCTTCTGCTTCATTAAATGCTTTAATTGCTTGCATCATATTTGCTCCAAGAGCAATACTTGCAACATAACAGTTTGGAATACTTGATGCAATTCTAAATAAATCTTTTTTAGGCCATGCTCTGGGGCGCGCTCATCAACCGCAAGCGCATTCAGATTAAAGAAGTCAC
>CAZSXH010000064.1:0-5872 GCA_964611015.1 uncultured Muribaculaceae bacterium | reverse complement strand
TTCTAAAAGTTCCCCATCAACTCTAATGCGGACATTTAGTTCATTTTCTGTTGGATCGAAGTGAATATCAGATGCTTTTTTATTAATTGCATCAATGATCATTTCATTAACGATATCAACAACTGGTTTATTTTCGTAATCAAAATCTCGAAACATCGTACCCAATCCTTTTTATTCTTATCATAATCAATATTATACACTAATAATTTAAGTAGGGCAATTCCTAAATTATAAAAAGATAAACTTTTCTCTTTCGGATTATCCAATAATATTGTATAATTATATTAGGTTAAGGATGGTGATGTTATGGTTATTGGAATAGATATAGATGATACTTTAACTACCACCCCAAAAGAAGTAGTTGAACTTGTTGATAAACTTGCAAAGGTTGATAAAAAAGACTTAGAAAGTATTTTAACTACTCATGCTAGTGAGATTAATAAAATTAGATTAAAAGAAAACTTCTTGGAAGTATTAAACTATTTTAAAGATAAGGGTCACAAACTAGTTTTTATAACTGCCAGAGGGAGTAATGGATATGAATTTTTAATTCCTTATACGAATGAATATTTTATGAAAAATAATATTCCTTTTGATGAAATTATTTATGCTGATGAAGAAAAAGGTCGTTCTTGTCAAAAGTTAAATGTTGATGTTTTTATAGATGATTTAGAAGTAAATTTGGATAACGTTAAAAGTATGGGTATTAAAACTTTGAGAATGACCGATGAAGAGGAAAGTAAACATGATATCGTATCTAATTGGTTGGAAGTAAAAGATTACATAGATAATATGTGGGGTGAGGATAATGGACGATAGATTAATAGATGCAAATTTAAAAATTGAAGATGTATTTGACAAAAGTATAAGACCAGAAAGTTTAGATGAATACGTTGGTCAAGAAAAAATCAAAGAGAATTTAAGAGTATTCATTGAAGCTGCCAAAATGCGTAATGAGCCATTAGATCACGTTTTACTTTATGGTCCTCCAGGACTTGGTAAAACAACTCTTGCTCATATTATTGCAAATGAAATGGGTAGTAATATTAAAACTGCAACAGGTCCTTCTATTGAAAAAAGTGGAGACTTAGCAGCAATACTTTCAACACTTGAACCTGGGGATGTATTGTTTATTGATGAAATACATCGTATTCCTTCATTTGTAGAAGAAATACTTTATTCTGCTATGGAAGATTTTACTATAAATGTCGTAATAGGTAATGATGGTAAGAGTCGAAGTATTAATATTGATTTACCTCCGTTTACTTTAGTTGGTGCAACAACTAGAGCAGGAGATTTATCAAGCCCATTAAGAGATCGTTTTGGTATTATTAATAAATTAGAATTTTACACTGATGAAGAACTTAGATCGATTGTAAAAAGAACTAGTGGTGTTCTTAATATGAAAATCGATGATGATGCTGCAATTGAACTAGCAAGAAGAAGTAGAAAAACTCCCCGTATTGCCAATAGATTATTTAAGCGAGTTAGAGATTTTGCTTTAGTTGAAGGCAATGGCAGAGTAACTTTAGATATTACGTTAAATTCACTAGATAGATTAAATGTTGATAAATATGGTCTTGATACTATTGATATTGAGTATCTAGAAGCTTTAATTCACAAATTTAATGGTGGCCCAGTAGGTGTAGAAACAATAAGTACTGCCATTGGAGAAGAAATTTCGACGATTGAAGACGTAGTAGAACCATTCTTATTACAAGAAGGATTTATTAAAAGAACTAGAAGTGGTCGTGTGGCAACTGAAAAAGCCTATGAACATTTAGGGATAAATCATAACAAGACGTTGTTTGAAAGTGGAGGTTTTTAATGGCTTTATTAGATGGTAAAAATTTAAGAAAGAAAATTTTAGAAGAATTAAAAGAAGAGATTAGTAGTAAAGATTTGAAAATTAAACTTGCAATTATTGAAGTAGGTAATGATGAAGCAAGTAAGATTTATATAAAACAAAAACATAAAGCATGTGAAGAAGTAGGAATTATCGATGAACAATATGTTTTAGATGACAAAACGGAAGAAAAAGAATTAATTGATCTTATAGAAAGATTAAATAACGATGATGCTGTAACAGGCATTATCTTGCAAAGTCCAATTCCTAAACATTTAGATTTTGATAAATTAAGCGGTATGATTAAAGCTAGCAAAGATGTTGATGGCTTTACTAAAGAAAACACTTATAATTTATATTTAAATAATAAAACGATTCTTCCTTGTACAGTAAAAGGAATTATAAGAATATTAGATGAGTATAAAATTAATTTAGACGGAGCCAATGTTGTAATTGTTGGACGTGGTAATATCGTTGGTAAGCCATTAGGTCTTGCTCTTCTTAATCGAAATGCTACCGTTACATGGGCACACTCTCATACCAAAGATTTAAAATCATTAACTAAAAATGCCGATATAGTAGTAGGTGCTACGGGTGTTGCTAAGATAATTACTGGAGACATGATTAAAAAAGATGCTGTTGTAATTGATGTTGGTGTTACTAGAATTGATGGTAAGATCGTCGGAGATGTTGATTTTGAAAGTGTTAGTGAAGTTGCTGGATACGTTACACCAAATCCTGGTGGTGTAGGTCCAATGACAGTTGCTATGATTATAGATAATTTAGTAGAAATGAAAAAAAGTAATTAGTAGGAGGTAAAATATGGAAATAGTAAAACCATGGATCGAAGTTGAAAACTTTGATGGAATAAATGTTATGAAAAGAATTGAAAGGGCATGTCGTACTTGTTATCGAACTGAAGGATCTATTACTGAAGATAGTTATAAGAAACTTATAACAAATTGTATTTCTAGAGGTCATGAATCAGTTTTGGAACATGAAAAAATAACAATAAGAATGTATTGTGATATAGGAGTTTATAAAGATTTAACTAGACATAGAGCTGGTGCATCTTACTCAATTGAATCAACAAGATATTGTAATTATGGTAAAGATAAATTTACAAACAATATTAGATTTATTGATCCCGTACATATTACAGATGAAGAAAATTATAAAATATGGAAAAAAGCAATGGAAGATTTGGAAAAAGCTTATTTAGAAATGTCTAATAGAGGAGCTAAACCAGATGAACTTCGTATGATTTTACCTCATTCAACTGGAGCAGAAGTTACAATGACTTGTAATATTAGAGAGTGGAGACATGTTTTTGAACTAAGATGCTCAAAACATACTCATCCTGCAGTAAGACAAGTATTAATTCCATTTTTACTATTATTAAAAAAAGAAATGCCGGAATTATTTGCAGATGTACCATATGATGAAGATTTTCCTAAAGAAAAATATGCAGAATTAAGAATGGAAAAAGAATGATTATGAAAAAGGGAAAATTAATAGTAATTGAAGGAACAGATTGTTCAGGAAAAGAAACTCAAACTAAAAAAGCTGTTGAAAGATTTAAAAAAGAAGGAATGAATATCTACAACTATTCTTTTCCAATGTATGATACTCCAAGCGGTAAAATAGTTGGAGGACCATATTTAGGTAAATCATATATATGTGATGGTTGGTTTCCAGAAGGAGCTGCATCTGTAGATCCACTTGCTGCAAGTGCTTATTATGCCGCTGATCGAAGATATAATATAGGAATTATTAATGAACATTTAGAAAAAGGAGATATAGTAATTCTTGATCGCTATGTTGAATCTAACATGGCACATCAAGGTGGTAAATTAGAGTCGCGCGAAGAACGTGCTAAAATGTATGAAAAATTAGACGTATTAGAATTCGGAATTATGGAACTTCCAAGACCTGATGCTGTAATGTTTTTATATATGCCTGTTGAATATGCAGCTGTCTTAAGGAAAAACAGAGAAGAATCAGCTGATCAACTCGAAAAAGATAAGCATCATTTAGAAATGGCAGAAAGAGCTTATTTGGAATTAACAGAAAAATATAATTATGTCAAAGTTGATTGTGTAAAAGATGATGTGATTAGAACAATTGATGATATTCATGAAGAAGTTTATGAAAAATTAAAGGAAATAATAAAATGAATATAGAAGAGTACAACTATGATTTGCCACAAGAATTCATTGCTCAAACTCCTTTAAAAGTAAGAAGTGATTCTAAGCTTCTTGTCTTAGATAAGGATAATGGAAATATTGAAGAAAACATCTTTAAAAATATTGGAGATTATCTTCATGCAGGAGATGTTTTAGTCTTAAATGATACTAAAGTTATTCCTGCAAGACTTATTGGAGAAAAAATAGATACAAAAGCGGTTATTGAATTACTTTTGTTAAAAAATCTTGAAGGCGATAAATGGGAATGTTTAGCAAGACCTGGTAAAAGATTACATGTAGATACGGTTATAAGTTTTGGTGATGGTTCTCTAAAAGCTAAAATAATAGAAAAGAAAGATGAAGGAATATTAATTGCAGAGCTTATTTATGATGGTATTTTAATGGAAATATTAGAAAGACTTGGAACAATGCCACTTCCGCCATATATCCATGAAAAATTAGTAGATCAGTCAAGATATCAAACGGTATATGCTAAAAATGTTGGTTCTGCTGCTGCTCCAACTGCTGGTCTTCATTTTACTAAGGAATTATTAGAAGAATTGGCATCAAAGGGTGTAGAGATAGAGTATGTTACACTTCATGTAGGACTTGGAACTTTTAGACCAGTAGAAGTGGATGATATAACAAAGCATCATATGCATAGCGAGTATTATGTAATGAATGAAAGTGTTGCAAATAATTTAAATAAAGCTAAGAGTGAAGGAAGAAACATCATTGCAGTAGGAACAACCTCAACACGTGTACTAGAAACTATAGCAGGTAAATATGGAATGTTTAAAGCTTGTAGTGGAGATACTGACATATTTATCTATCCTGGCTATGAGTTTAAAGGCATTGATGGATTAATTACAAACTTTCATTTACCTAAAAGTACACTTTTAATGCTTGTTTCGGCATTTTCTCGTAAAGAATTTATTTTTAATGCTTATGAATATGCTAAAAATCATCAATTTAGATTTTTCTCTTTTGGAGATGCGATGCTTATTAAAAAGAGTGATAAATAAATTGCAACAATTGTTGCAATTTTTTAGTTATATAAATATCTTTTAATTCATATTATTGGGTAGGAGGAAAATATATGAACTTAATAATACCGTTTACAAAAGATATTAAATTTAAAACTAATATTGGAGAAATTTTATCTGTCTCACTTGAGCATGATTATACTGTAAATAACAGTGAAATCTTAGGAAACTTTACTGTTTCTGGGGATTATAAAGCCCATGAAGTAAGTGTTAACAAGGATCATTTTGAACATGTTTTACCATTTTCTGTAGAACTTAGTACAAGAGTAGATAGTGATTCTGTAGATTTTACTGTAGAAGATTTTACTTATGAGGTAATAGATAAAGATACACTTCGTGTCAATATCGAATATAGTGTTAATGCTTTAGAAGTAATGGATGATGAAAGAGAAGAAGAAACAACTTTAGATGATTTACTGGAAGAAATGGATGAAGAAATAAAAGAAGAAGAAATAGTGGAGGAAGAAGAGATAAGAGAAGATAAAGTAATATCTGAAGAAACTAAAAACACAATACTTGATAGCATGAATGATAAAGATGATGTCTTTGTTACATATCATATTCATGTAATGAATGAAACTGAAACTATTGAAAATGTTTGCTTAAAATATAATACAAGTACAAGTATTCTAAGTGAATATAATGACTTAGAAGGAATTTCTGCTGGAGATAAAATAATAATTCCTGAAATCGATGAATAGAAGCTTAGAAATATTAAAAGCCATATATAAACCGTATCCCTTTTGGTCGTGCGTTTTGATTTGACGTGAGGAGGGGTGGAAATTACAACTGAA
>CAZSXH010000063.1:0-5889 GCA_964611015.1 uncultured Muribaculaceae bacterium | reverse complement strand
TTAACAAGCCTATTTGAAAAAGAAATTTATAAAATCAGTTCTTTATTCTTAGGATTTATTATATTTTCAATTCCTTTAATTATTAGAGAAGAAAAAGATAACTTAAAAGGTAAATACTATAATTTAATATTTACTATAATCGGTATAGCGATAGTTGCATTAATTACTTACTTTAATCCAATGACTGGAGAAGCTGCAACTGTTGATATTACAAGTTTAAATATAGGTCTTGCTTTATATATTATAATGGCTGGGATTGTTGCTATATCTGCTATGGTTTTACCTGGTATTTCAGGTTCTACATTACTATTGATATTTGGTTTATACATACCAATTATGACTGCAATAAAAGAAATTTTACATATGAACTTTAGTTATGCACCAACACTTATAATGTTTGGTATTGGAATAGTACTTGGAGTTTTCCTTGTTATTAAGTTAATTAAGACATGCTTAGAAAAATTTAGACCACAAACAATATACATGATAATTGGTCTTATGATTGGTTCTTTATATGCAATAGTTATGGGACCAACTACTTTAGAAGTACCAGTTGCAGCATTAGGATTTGAAACATTTAGTATTTTGTTCTTTATAATTGGTGGTTTAATTATAATGGGACTAGAATATATTAAACATGTTTTAGAAAAGAAACAAATAAAGGATTAATATGCTAAAAACAAAGAATATAAAATGGGTAGTATTATCGTTATTAATAATTTCCTTTAGTATTCTTGTGGTTTTTGTTTTAAAAGATGAAGTATTAAAGATCGATATTAAAGGATATAACTTTGTTGTAAGCTATTTTATGTCTGATAAAATAACTCCAATAGTAAAAATTTTTACTAATCTTGGTAATGCAATTACACTTTTATTTATATCGGTGATAGCTTTAATACTATTTAGAAAAAATAAAATTGGAATTGTAATGACTTTAAATTCAATTTTAATATTTGGATTGAATCAAGTATTAAAATTTATTATAAGAAGACCGCGTCCATCGGTAATACATTTAGTTAACGAAAGAGGATACAGTTGTCCATCAGGTCATGCAATGGTAAGCTTAGCGTTTTATGGTTTGCTAATATATTTTATTTATAAAAATATTAATAATAAAGTTATAAAGTGGTTTTTAGTTACACTGTTAACACTATTAATAATGGTTATTGGAACAAGTAGAATATATTTAGGAGTACATTACGTAAGTGATATTATCGCTGGATTCTTAATATCACTTAGTTACTTAATTATATTTATAAGTGTTTATCAGAAGTGGGAGTGCAAAATGAAAAGCGAGAATACAGTTAATAGTTTTAAATATGCTTTTTCTGGAATAATTAGTGCTTTTAAAAGCGAAAGAAATTTAATAATACATTCTTTTGTAACAATTATTGTTATTGTTGCAGGGATTTTTCTTGGATTAAGCATAACTGAATGGCTTTTTTGTACATTTGCAATATTTTTTGTTTTTGTAAGTGAACTATTTAATACTGCAATTGAAGAGGCAGTAAATGTTGCTACCAAAAAGATAGATGAAACAGCAAAAATTGCTAAAGATGTAGCTGCTGGAGCAGTCTTACTTTCTGCAGTAAATGCTGTTATAGTTGGATGTTTTATATTTTTACCTAAAATAATTGCGCTATTTTAGGTAATTTTATTATATAATGGTTATAAGGGTGATAATATGAGATTATTTAAAAATTTATTTACTAAAATGTTTAAGAAGAAAGTAGACAATGAACCATGGCTTGCATACTATTCAGAAAAAGAAAGATCAATTAAATTTACAAATAAAACAATATATGAATATTTAGTTGAAAGTGTAGGTCAAGATCGCGATTTTATTGCTCTAAATTATTTTAATACGAGAATAAGTTATAATGAGTTTTTTGATAAAATTGATTTAGCAGCTCGAGCATTACGTTCTTTAGGTGTTAAACCAAAAGATGTAGTTACTATATGTATGCCTAATACACCTGAAGCTGTTATTATGTTTTATGCTATTAACAAAATTGGTGCTATCGCAGATATGATTCATCCACTGGCAGCTCCAATAGAAATAAAGAATTGTATAGATGCTACTAAGTCACGTATTTTAATGTTAATAGATATGGATTACGATAAAATGAAAGATTTACTTGCAGATACTTTAGTTTATAAAACAATTATAGCATCTGCTAAAGAATCAATGCCTCCGCTTACAACAATTGGTTATCAAGTAACTAGAGGATTTAAAATAAAAAAACCAAAATCATCTGATAAAGATTTTCTTACTTGGAAAGATTTCCTATTAATGGGATCTTCATATAAAAAAGAATTTGATAGTAATATGAAGTCTAAAGACACAGCTATTATTCTTCATAGTGGAGGAACAACTGGTGTTCCAAAGGGGATAATGATTTCTAATTATAGTTTCAATGCTCTTGCTCAGCAAGGGGGAGTAAATGTTTGCAACGTAAGGCCAAAAGATAAGATTGTTACAATCTTACCCATATTCCATGGATTTGGTTTAGGAGTATGTGTTCATTGTCCTCTTTGCTTAAAAGTTGAAACAATTCTTATTCCTGAATTTGATGGTAACAGATTCCATAATATGATGAAAACATTTAAACCAAATGTTATTGCGGGTGTTCCAACTTTATGGAGCGCAATGCTTGATAACCCAAAGTTTGATGATGTTGATTTATCTAGTTTAAAATATGTTATTAGTGGTGGAGATTACCTTACTATTTCAATGGAAGAGAGAATGAATTCATTCTTACGAACTCATGGAGCTAGTATTTCTATTTCTAAAGGTTATGGTATGACTGAGAGTGTAGCTGCTACTGCTTATACTTTTGATGGAACAAATGAGCCAGGATCGATTGGTATTCCAATGGTAGGTAATAGTTTTTCAATATGTAAGCCTGAGACAACTGAAGAAATTCCTTTTGGAGAAGAAGGAGAAATATGTGTTTATGGTCCAACTTTGATGCAAGGATATTTTAATAATCCAAAAGAAACGGACAAAGTATTAAGAAAACATAAAGATGGAAAAGTTTGGCTTCATACTGGTGATATGGGATATATCTCTGCTAGTGGAGTAATATATTTTACTCAAAGATTAAAAAGAATGATTGTTTCATCTGGTTTTAATATTTATCCAAATGCTATTGAAGAAGTTATTGAAAACCATAAAGATGTTGCTAAATGTTGTGTTATAGGTATTCCTCATCCATACAAAGTACATGTTGCTAAAGCTTTTGTCGTACTAAAAGAGGGAGTAAAAGATCAAAATAAAGTAATAAAAGAATTAAAGGAACTTTGTAAAGCAAATTTGGCCGCATATTCACTTCCAAAAGAATATGAAATTAGAGATGAACTTCCAAAAACATTATATAGTAAAGTTGATTATAAAAAGTTAGAACAAGAAGAAAATAATAAAAAGAAGTAGGAGTGGTAAACATGACAGATATCGAAATTGCTCATAATTATGAATTAAAACCTATAAAAGAAATTGCTAAAAAAATAAATATTGATGAAGATGTATTAGAATATTATGGCAAATATAAAGCAAAGGTTGATAGTAAAAAAATAGGTAGTAAAAACAAAGGACAACTTATTTTGGTAACTGCCATTTCACCAACACCTTATGGTGAAGGGAAGACTACTGTTAGTATTGGTCTTTCTGATGCGTTATGTTACATGGGGAAAAATTCCGTTCTTGCTTTAAGAGAACCATCTTTAGGTCCTGTATTTGGAATGAAAGGTGGAGCTACTGGAGGAGGTTATTCTCAAGTAGTACCAATGGAAGATATTAATCTTCATTTTACGGGAGACTTCCATGCAATAACTGCTGCTAATAATTTGTTGGCATCAGCAATTGATAATCATTTATATTTTGGTAATACATTAAATATTGATCCAAATACTATATCTTTTTCTAGATGTTTAGATATTAATGATAGAGCACTTCGAACTGTTGAAGTAGGGCTATCAATGGCTAAAGAAGTACCAAGAAAAGATCATTTTAATATAACTGCAGCTAGTGAAATAATGACGCTTTTTTGTCTAGCTAAAGATGAAGAAGACTTAAGAGAAAGACTTGATAATATTGTTATTGGTTATACTTATGATAAAAAAGAAGTCTTTTGTAAAGATTTAAATGTTACCGGTAGTATGATTGCATTACTTAAAGATGCAATAAAGCCAAACCTAGTACAGACTTTAGAAGGAAATCCAGCACTTGTTCATGGAGGACCATTTGCAAACATAGCTCACGGATGCAATACTGTTATTGCTACTAATACGGCATTAAGCCTAGGAGATTATGTTGTTACTGAAGCAGGATTTGGTTCAGACTTAGGAGCAGAAAAGTTCTTAGATATTAAATGTAGAGTTGCAAATATTAAACCTAGTGCAATTGTCTTAGTTGCGACATTAAAAGCTCTTAAATATAATGCAGGAGTAGAAAAAGAAGATATATTATTGGAAAATGTTGAAGCAGTAGCAAAAGGTGGAGCTAATTTAGAAGCTCACATTAAAAACTTACGAAGTTATAATATTCCAGTAGTAGTTGCTTTAAATAAATATACAACAGATACAGATAAAGAAATTGAAGTTGTAAGAAATTTGTGTGAGAAACTTGGAGCATCTTTTGAAGTGAGTACCGCTTATACAGATGGAGGTAAAGGAGCAGAAAAATTAGCAAGAAAAGTTTTAGAAATCTTAGATGATTCAAAAGAACTTATTCATCCTTATAATTTAAATGATTCTATTACTAAAAAAATAGAAGATGTAGCTAAAAAGATTTATCACGCTGGAAAGATAACATATACTGATGAAGCAAAAGAAAAGATTGAAAGACTTGAAGGTACTAAGTATGCAAGTTATCCAATATGTATTGCTAAGACTCAGTATTCCTTAAGTGATGATCCTAAAAAGCTTGGAGATCCTAGAGATTATGAAGTCACAGTAAGAGACATTCGACTTTATGCTGGAGCAGGATTTATCACTATCTTACTCGGAGACATTATGACAATGCCAGGTCTTCCTAAAAAACCTAACTATGAAAAAATAGATGTTGTAAACGATCAAATAACAGGATTGTTTTAAAAAAATAAAATAAGAGTAGAAACAAATTTGTGAACACCTAAACTAATAAGAAAAATGCAAGCAAAAATATGAATAAGAGACTAAAATTTTTAGCCTCTTTTTTTATTAATTAAAAAACCATGTGTGGTTATATATTACGCATATTTGCTTGCTAAAATTAGCCTTAGGAGGTTAGCATGAAAGTAGAAGAGGCCATTTCTAAAAAATTACTTAAAATATGTAGAGAGAAGAATATATCAATTAATAAACTTGCTTCTATATGTTGTTTAACTCAAAGTACAGTTCAAAATATAGTTAATTGTAATTCCCATAATCCAAAACTCTTAACTATAGTTAGAATTTGTGAGGGTTTAAACATTAGTTTATCAGAATTTTTTGATGATACTTTATTTGTAAATTTAGAAAGAGAAGATGAATTAGTATCAGTAAAATGATACTTTTTATTTCCAAATTAATTAACCATGTGTGGTTGATTTTTGTGGCTTCTTATTATATAATGTAACCATACAAGGATAAGCGATACGCAGGTATCATAATATCTGTATATTTATAAACAAATAAGAGAAAAATAAAAAATAAGAAAGAGAGTAGGAATGAAAACAATTGATAAGAAAAAAACACTTATAATCATTGGAATATTAATAATAGTAGTAATATTAGCGATAGTACTTTTGAATGTAATAAGAAAACAAGAAAAAGATGTAACGATAGGAAAAAATAAAGATATCAGTTTGTCTAGTTGTGCAACAGTAACAGTAAATAAAGAAATAAAACTAAAGGGAAAAGCTTTAACAA
>CAZSXH010000062.1:0-5891 GCA_964611015.1 uncultured Muribaculaceae bacterium | reverse complement strand
AAGGAAATGAAAAATCAAGTAAAGAAGATTCAAATTCTAGAGTAACAGGTGAAACAGAATATGTAGATCCAATCTTAAATAGTATCTCAACAGATTCAACAAAAAATACTATTACTCTAACATATGATGTAACAGTAGGAACAAAACCAATAGGTAGTTTTTGTTATAAACTAAACAATGGAAGTGAAGTATGTCCAACAAGTGGAGTTACAATAACAGGAACAAATTCTGAAGGAAATACGATCACAGCAACATATACAATAAGTGGATTATCTAGTGGAACACAATATGGTATAACTGCATATGTCAAAGATAATAAATCAACACCAGTGAAATCAAATGAAGTAAGCGAAGACGAAACAACAACATATGTAAGTCCAGTATTAAATAGTGTTTCAACAAGTGTAACAAAAAATAGTATTACAGTAACAGAAAACATAATAGTAGGAACAAAACCAATAGGTAGTTTCTGTTATAAACTAAATGGTGGAAATGAAGTATGTCCAAGTACAACAATAACAGGAACAAATAGTGAAGGAAATACAATAAGTGCAGCATATACAATAAATAATTTATCAAGTGGAACAGATTATATTATTGAGTTTTATGTCAAAGATAATAGTACTGCAAAAGTATTATCAAATTCTATAACTAAAACACCAACGACAACATATGTAGATCCAATCTTAAATAGTATAACAACGAGCGCAACAAAAAATAGTATTACATTAACATATAACATAACAGTAGGAACAAAGGCTATTGGAAGTTATTGTTATAAATTAAATAATGGTTCAGAAGTATGTAAGACAACATCAAATGGAGTAACAGTAACAGGAACAAATAGTGAAGGAAATACGATCACAGCAACATATACAATAAGTAGTTTATCAAGTGGAACAAGTTATTCAATAGATGCTTATGTCAAAGATAGTGGAAGTCCTCAAAAGGTAACTTCAACAGCAAATAAGAGTCAATCAACAACATATGTAAATCCAGTATTAAATAGTTTAGGATATAGTGTAACAACAAACAGTATTACACTTACATATAACGTAACAGTAGGAACAAAGTCAATTGGTAGTTTCTGTTATAAACTAAATGGAGGAAGTGAAGTATGTCCAACAAGTGGAGTAACAGTAACAGGAACAAACTCTGAAGGAAATACGATCACAGCAACATATACAATAAGTGGATTATCAAGTGGAACAAGCTATCCAATAGTAGGATATGTAAAAGATAGTAATACAACAAAAGTAAAATCAAATGATATAAGTAAAACACCACAAACGACATATCAAAATCCAAAAGCAACAGCACTTACTGTAAGTACTTCTGATAATAATGCAATGCTAACAATTAGTAATCAAAAAGGAACAAATAGTATTAAGAAAGTATTTTGTACAGTAGAGGGAAGATCAACATGGTCATCAGGATCAGCGGGAGATGGAAACACTAATATTTGTTATGTATATAACTTAGATCCATCAACTACATATACTTTTAAAGCGTATGTAATAGATACAAATGGCAATTCTTCAGAGGTAGTAACTGCAGAAGGTACAACTACTGGCCCTGATGTAATGGTAACTACTACTAATTTTAATAATATAAGTTTTTATGGAGGTAGTTTTGCTGCAACATTAACAAATACTAGCGGAACAGCAACATATACTCCAAAAGATGGCTTGAAAGTATCATCAGGAATGGGAAAATTTAGTTTAAATTACACACTATCAAGTACTACATTAGCAAATAAAATAATAAGCTTAAAAAATACAACCCAAGGTGATGGAAGAGTAGTAAATGAACCAAGCACCGATTATAGATATGAAGGAAAGAATCCAAATAACTATATTTGGTTTAACAATGAATTATGGCGAATAATAGGAGTATTTAGCGATAATACTCACGGTCAAAATGGAAAAAAATTAGTAAAAATAATAAGAGATTCATCAATAGGAACTCTTGCTTGGGATAAAAATAATTCAAATAATTGGGCAACGTCGAGTTTGCATAATGTTTTAAATAATACTTATTATTATTCGAAAAATAATAATGCAGATTGCTATGGAGACTCAATGATAAATAAAAATTGTAATTATACATCAAAGGGTATAAGTGATGAATATAGGACTATGATACAAAAGGTAACTTGGAAGCTTGGAGGACGTATTGAACCTGCATCATCGACAGCATCTACCTTTTATAATTTAGAAAGAGGAACGACAGTCTCAAGTGGAGCAAGTGCAACTTACATCGGATTTATAGGGCTTATGTATCCAAGTGATTATGGTTAT
Organism: uncultured Muribaculaceae bacterium; assembly: GCA_964611015.1. Classification (GTDB taxonomy): domain Bacteria; phylum Bacillota_I; class Bacilli_A; order RF39; family UBA660; genus Onthocola_B. The sequence goes on along the minus strand of CAZSXH010000062.1, from coordinate 3,591 downwards.
AGTGTTTTATCAAGTAGCTGCTCAAGATCAACAACGTTATATAATTACAGAGCTTCATCATGTGCAGGCCAAAGCTGGATATATGGTAGTGGCTTAGAATGGTTTATTACTACCGGATCCAGTAATGGCGATCATATTTTATTTTTGACAGATAATGGATGGGTTTCAATTATTGATCTTCATAAAGATTTCAATTTTGGCGTTCGACCAGTTTTATATTTAAAAGCTAATGTTAATGTATCTGGCGGAAATGGTACAGCTTCAAATCCATATACGATTGAGTACCATACAAGCATATAGGTTAGGTGTTAAAATGAAAAAAAAGATAATAATTTGTTTAAGTTTAATGATATTTATATTATTTCTTGCATTATCATTAATAATAAAAAAAGAAAATGACTTTCAAGATAATAAAGTGATTTATGCTATAAATATTGTGGATACTTCTGGTAATGTAACACGTCAAACAACATTTCCATCAAAAGGAGCATATAAGGTAGATGTAAATTGCGGAAGCCTTTCGGGTAAATGGTTATATGACGAATGGAAATTACAAATTATAGGTAAAACTGTAAATGCTAAATGTAATCTAACGTTTACAGCAATAGCAAAAACAACTTTAGCAAATAAAATAATAGGCTTAAAAAACACAACTCAAGGAACAGGAAAAGTAGTAAATGAACCAAGTACAGATTATAGATATGAAGGGTTGAATCCAAATAATTATGTATGGTTTAATAATGAACTATGGCGTATTATAGGAACATTTGGTAACAATACTCACGGTCAAAATGGTAATCTAGTTAAAATAATTAGGGACGAATCTATAGGAATTCTTGCTTGGGATGGTCCTGGAACACAAAATTGGGCTACATCTTCAACAACGATTGCATCTAGTTTAAATAAATATTTAAATAGTTACTATTATAATAATTCAGATGCTAGTAGTTATACAATAGCAACGTCGGTTTATAAGTTTCCTGGCAAAGAAATTGGTATTAAAGATGAATATCGAGGAATGGTACAACAAGTAGTATGGAAGCTTGGAGGAATAGAAGATGTTGCATCAAATGTAGCAACTTTTTATAGCGCAGAAAGAGGAACGACAGTTCCAAGTGGAGCAAGTGCAACTTACAACGGATATATAGGACTTATGTATCCAAGCGATTATGGTTATAGCGTTTTATCAAGTAATTGTTCAAGAACAACACAATTAAGCTATTATAATAATTCATCATGCGTAGGTCAAAGTTGGATATATGGTCAAGGAAGAGAATGGACTATAACGCCATTTATATCAAAATGGTCAGGTAATTATGCAGTTTTTGTTTATAGTAAAGTTAATTCTACTTTTTTAGCAAAACCTTTAACAGTCCGACCATCTTTATATCTAAAATCATCAGTATATGTTGTTGATGGTGATGGTAGTATTACTAATCCATATATTATAATGAATACTTAATGGAAAATACTTGGCATACCTTTTTGGATATTTATGTTATGCCAATATTTATAAAATATCCTTTGTTTTTTTCTTATAGTCATGTAAACATGACTACTCTTATTAAGGCACCTATTATGGTGCCTTTAAATTTGACAAATTCATATTTAAATAGTAAAATAGTTGCAACTTAAGGGGGTTACTTTATGCCAAATTATGTTTCTCATGCTGTTATGGCAGAAAAAACAGATTTTATATCACCAATAGAATTGGATAAATCTTTAATTCGCTCTTATGCGATAGGTCAAGACTTAATGAAGTTTTCAAAAGATGGATTAAATCCAGGACATAATACTAATTCTCAAGCATTCTTTTTAAATTTAGTTAATTACATAGTATTAAATAGATTACAAGATTCTCCACAAATTATGAGTTATTTATATGGTCATATTATGCATTATGCTTTAGATAAAATTATGCATCCATATATTTATTACATGACTAATGATATTCCTGATAAAGGTGTAATTGATTTTCACATGGCTTCAGAAGAATATTTAGGATATTATCTTTTACAAAAGAAACTTGGGATAAGACGTAAGGACATAACTAGAGCCTTTTTTACGGACTTTCAGTGGAGTTCATCATTAGAACTAATGATTGATTACATCTATAAGAAAGTTTATGGCACTCCTGATGCATTTAAAGCTCAAAGAAAAACTGGTAATATGATAAAAACACTTGATTTTGCTACTCATTTTATGCAAAGTGATAACGGTAAAAAATATTTAGAATTAATATGTTTTTATAAATATTTAGAAATGGCTCAAATGAGTGAGAGTGATCTTACAAATGAAGATCATAAAATATGGTTTAATCCCATTACTGGAAAAAGCGCTACTAAATCAATTCTTGATTTAGTAGATGATGCTATAGAATTTGCTAAAGAGTTGATTGAAAGTGTTCAAGTTGTTATATATGGTGGAAAAAGTCTTGATACACTAAAAAGTGTATTTGATAACAGCTCTTATGATACAGGACTTGATTGTTCTATAGGAAAGCCATTTAAAAGATCTAGAATAAAAGATTATGAAATAAGGTAAGGTATTGCTTACCTTGTTTTAATGTATTAAGAATGATAAAATAATTAATACTAAATAATGAAGTGAAATGTTTGCATGTAATTTAGAAATATTATATAATCATGATAAGAAATGGGGATTTTGGTATGATTAATTTGCAAGATGAAAACTCAATTATACTAGGATTAGGAGATTTGAAGTTATCTGATACAGAATATACTTTCAGGGAAGAAAAAGCAATCAATGGTATTTATTATAATCCTATTTTTCCTTCTCTAGCTTGGGAAGATGAAAACTCTAGGTTACTTTATGGATTATTGCTTTCTCGATTAGTATCTGGTGATGGAGTAGCAGGAGTTGAAATCTTAAAAGGAGAAGATACGTTCCTTTATGGTTTTGGTGCTAATAGGCTCAGTTCTAATGCTTCTAATATTGTACTAGGGTTTTTAGAAAAAGATTGCTCTTATTTTATAAAAGAATTTTTTGATTCTAGTACTATTTATACTGCAAAGCCAGAGTTAATTGAAAGAGATATTATTCGTGTTTCTAACTGGAGAATAAAAAGGGCAGAATTTGAATCGCTTCCCGTATTAAGCAGTTTATCTGATGGTTTGCAAATAGATGATGAAGCAACCATCTGGTGGAAGTTTTTAGAACCAAGATTATTAGAATTCCAAGATGCTTTTAAAGAAGAACAGTTAAACCAATTACGAATACGAAGAAGATAATTACTATAAGGAGGGCACAAATATGTTTGAATTAGTATCGAGCTATAACCCTAGTGGGGATCAACCAAAAGCAATTAAAGAATTAGTTGATGGCATAAATGCTGGTAAAAAAGAACAAGTATTACTGGGAGCAACTGGTACAGGAAAAACTTTTACTATTGCCAATGTAATCAAAGAAGTTAATAAACCAACTTTAGTTTTAGCTCATAATAAGACCCTTGCAGGTCAGCTTTATGCGGAACTTAAAGAGTTCTTTCCTAATAATCATGTTGAGTATTTTGTTAGTTAGTATGATATGGATTGAAAAAGCCTTATTTTTAGGGGTTTTTAGTAGTATTTA
>CAZSXH010000061.1:0-6091 GCA_964611015.1 uncultured Muribaculaceae bacterium | reverse complement strand
CTCTAATTTTTTTTGCTTTTTCTCTTCTTACTAATTCTTGTTCAGTAAATTCACGCATAATTACTCACCTGGAGTTATTTTACCATAAAAAAACAATCTTGAAAACAAGATTGCTTATTTTTTTTATTATATTTTGTATAGTTTTTTAGATTTTTTAGTTGCAGCATAGATTACTAGAGCAAGACCCATACCACCAGCTATAATAGCTACTGGAAGTGAAGCACCTGTTTTAACTTGTGTAGTTTCTTCGATTGTAACATCAATTTCTGCTCCTTTAAGTTCAATTGAACAATCAACATTTTTTGCATGTTTAACTTCTACTGTAACTAATTGAAATTCTGATTTAGTAATTGGACCATTTTTTGCTGTTAAACTGAATGCAGCTTCTCTATTTCCAGTTACTACTGGACCAATATTCCAATCAGCACCTGCTGTTACTTTTTCAATAGTAACTCCATTTTCTTGTTTTGCTGAAACAATTGCATCAAACTTATCTAATGTAGCATTGTTATTTTTAATTCTAATTGTACAAGTTGAAATACATGCATTTTCATTTGCACATTTTTGTGCCTTTTGACATTCTCCGTCAACATCCATAGACACAGCCTTTGCTCCTAAAGGTAAAACTAATACCATACTAAGTAATATAATACTAAATAATTTTTTCACACAACATCTCTCCTATCATTATTATGTCTAAATTATATCATAAAAATACAAAAAACAACATTATTTTGACAAAATTATACTAAAAAGTGTAAAATTGTGTTATTATATTATAGTAACATAGGATGATATTATGAAAAAGCTATTATTTAAAATAAAAGATAATACCATTATAGTTAAAGAAAGAATTAAGTTAAATAACGAACACAAGAACATAATTAACACAAATGTTATAAGTTGTAACGAATTAGTTTTTTCTGATGAATATCTTACTACTAACGAAAAAATAGTTAGTACTTTTTTAGCTGAATTATCATCCACTTATAATATAGATACTATTAGTATTGATAAAAATGAATATGCAAATCTTGTTTTAAATTCTCTAAAAGGAAATAAAAATATTATTAATCTTATTTTAAAAGAAGATGAACAACTATCCTTCTCTTTATGTGAAGCAATAGTTAAAACAAATATCAAAAATATTAATTGTTATAATTTACAACCATTTATGATTGAATACTTAGATAAATATAACTGTATAGTAGAATCAAGAAACGAAATATTATTTTTATCTAATTTTATGCTCGAAAATAATTTAAATATATTCTCTATTCTTTTTTATAAAATGACTTTGCAAATAGAACTTCCTATGAGTGCTCAAGATGAAGAAGACTTCAAAGCATTTTGTAAAATTAATAAATATTTAAAAACCATTAATGTTTCTGTTGTAAATAAAAATGACTTAGAATTTATTATTGACATATTAAGAAAAAATAACAAAAAGAATATTAGAATATTAATTCATGAAAATATCCATGATGAAGCAACAATTGAATATTTAAGAAACTTTAATAAAAGAAAAAGCAAAAAATATAAAATTCATTTTAGATTAGTTTATAGCAATGATTATATTGAAAAGAATATTGTCAAACATACTAATAATAGTATTTTAAAATTTTGTGGATTCTTAATTCTATTTATTATTCTATTTACTTTTGCGTTTGTTTTTTATGATAATTACACTTCCATGCAAACTGTTGAAAGTATGCAAGATGATATTAAAAATGCTATTAAACTTACAGATAGTACCCAAATAATATCACAATTAAATAAAGACAAAACAGAAAATGACAAAAAAGTTATCAACGAGAAACTAGCAAGTTTATATAATATTAATCCTGATGTTGTTGCTTGGCTTAATGTTCCTGATACTAATATTGATTATGCTGTTGTCCAATCTACTAACAATGAATATTATTTAAAACATAATTTTTATTTAGAAAATGATCGTAAGGGTTGGGTATTTATGGATTATCGTAATGATCTTGAGAATATTAGTGATAATGTTATCATATATGCCCATAATAGATATCAAGCTGGAATTATGTTTGGTACCCTTTACAAAACTCAAAGAAGCAGTTGGTATAATAATCCTGATAATCAAATAATCACTCTTAATACATTTTATGAGGATTTAGAATATAAAGTATTTTCCGTATATAAAGTATTAACTACTACTGATTATTTAAGAACTATTTTTATAAATGGTGATGATCGCTTAGAATTTTTAAATATGCTAAAAGAACGAAGTATTCATGACTTTGGTATTGAATTAAAGCCTGATGATAAGATAATTACCTTATCAACATGTGCTGGAGATACAAGTCGTCATGTACTTCATGCAGTACTACAAAAAAAAGATTAGATTACTAATCTTTTTTATTTGCAACTACAAACACTAATTCTTCCGCAAAATACTGAGGATTTAATCGTTGTAATTTAGGAACATTTCCAAATCTTTTAAAAGCTTCTCTTCTTATTATTAAATCACTTTCCCCTAAGGAGTCATTACAGAAAATAAAACAATCAATAATAAGTAAAGTAAAACGATAATCTGTTAAAAAAGCATTTATCAAATCTGTTACTTGAGTATCTTCTAATTCTCTTATTAACCTAAAGTACTTTTTAGCATCCTTATCATTAGCATCTTGATATACCATTAGACTTTCATAAATATTTCCTAAAATATAATGAATAAAGTTACATACCCTATTTTCATCATTTCCTAAAGCTTCTCTTAAATTATTTAAAAAAACTGCAACTAATTGTTTATCTTGCTCATCATAATATTCTTCGGAAAAATCATCTTCAGGATCTTCACAACAATCAAAGTATTCTTCTGGTTCATCTTCATAACCTTCTTCACAATCGCGAATACTATAGGCTAAAGATTTTTCATAAACATCTAAAAACATTTGAATCATTATTTCTGAATCAATAAACTTATTACTAGGAATATAGTCATTTATATCAAGTATTTCATATGGATTTAATTTAAGTAAGATTGGTAATAGTTTTTTAGTAAAGGCAAGTTCCTTACTTTGATTTTGAAAAATATAAGGACGATTGATATAATCAATGAAATCTTCTAATATTCCAATTCTTAAAACACTATCATTTTTTATTTCTTCTAATAATTCAGAAGATGATAAACCTCTTAGTTTATTAAACATTTTAGAAGCTGCTTCTTTATCTATATCATGTACTATATCATAATTGGTTAAAAGAAAGGATTTACTTGCTGCAATCAAAAACATTATTCTTTTGCATTCTGCTATATTACTTAAACTTAAATCTTGTAATTTGCTTTCTAAATCTTCTTCAAATTCGGATTCTGTTGTTCTAAGCAAAAGATCTAATTCTTCAACAATTTCATCTTCATTGCCACTATGATATTTATCAACTATTCGATCTGATATATAAACTAATACTTCATAGCAGGCTGCAAAAATGTCACTTACATATTCCCCCATAATTACTACTCCTAAAAATCACTTGTTAAAAACATTATAACATAAACAAAGAAAAAAGCGAATGAATTTAATCATTCGCTTTAATTTATTATTTTAAGCTTCCGTTGTAGCTTTGCTTATTAGCAACTGTATAACCTTTATTTGTAACATATATATTATAAAGATCATTATATTGTGTAGGAAAGCTTCCTCCATTTTCTGAATTTAAAGTATCCATTGTTAAATCATTTGAAATAACAAGGGTCATACTTTCATCATCATAAAGAGCTTCTCCTGTAATTCCATCAAAAGTTATTGTGTTTTCTTTAGCATTAGTTACTGTATTATATTCTTCTTCAGATGTAAAAGTATATTTAACATCTCTTCTAGCAACATTTAATGCTTCATATCCACCAGTTCCAATTTGACTAATTGGGAAAACATCAATTGTACTTTTAGTTGCTTGATATCCGTTAACTGTTTCACTTTGAGAAGTAAAACTAGTATAAAGAGATACAGCATATTTAGTAACATATAATTCTGTTTGAACTACTTTACTATTTCCAGCTTCATCGGCAACTTTAATATCGACTTTGTATGGTCCTCCAACTGTATTTAAATAATTATTAACGTTTTCTTCATTTTCAAAAGTCTTAGTACATCCAGATTCATCTTCACAACTTTCAATAAAATCATCAACTGTTACTTTGCCATTAACTGCTGAAAATACTTTTTTTAATGTAACAACTGGTGCAGTTGTATCTGCTACTATTACCTTTCCTTTATAAACATCTTCTCCACAAGTAATTGAATATTCATATTCTCCTATAGTAAGATTATTAACATTTCTTAAATTTAAACTACAATTAGCAATGTCCCCATTTGAAACAGTTGCATAATCAGTTATTTTATCTGATAATACTTCTCCTACTCCAACAGTTACATTCTTAGCAGTTAATTTTACTTTTTTATTACTAATATTTAAAAAGTAATATACACCAAAAGCAACAGCAGCAATAAGTACTACAATTAATATTAAAAACAATACTTTATTAATTGGTTTTTTCTTATCACCTTCTGATACTGGAGGTGGTACTACCCCAATATTTTGCATTTTTTGTGGTTCAACAAAACTATTACTATTTGCTTGTTCTTGTCCTACATTTGGCATACCTGAACCAATAGTATTTCCAGTTAAATTATCAATGCCAGGTGTTCCTTCAGTTCCAGGAATTGGAACAGCAACAGGTTCAGATGCTTGAATAGCAACTTGTGATTCAACTGCTGGTGCTGGACTTACTGGTGCTACCGGTTGAACAGGTGCAACTTCTGGTCCATTTACAGAAGTAGGATTTACTGTTACTTGTGGCTCAACAGGATTTATATTAGGTACTACATTTGGTGTAGGATTTTGTCCTACTCCAGCATTTGTTGTTCCTAATACACTTCCATTTAATTCATTATTAACTTGATTATTTGGATCTTGTCCATTCATTTAATCAGCCCCTTATTATTATATATTTAATTATACAATTTTATTTGTTCTTTTTCAACCATTTTCAACATTTCCCCATTAAAAAACTATAGTCATTTTAAATGACTATAGCAATTAATGTATTAGAGCCTTTGTTAACTATTTTTGTTACAGTTTCTTTGAGTTTGTATCTTGTATTATCTGGCATCATACTAAGTTTAGCTTGAATTCCTTCTTGAACAATCGCTTCTAAACTACGTCCAAATATTTCACTTTTCCAAATACTTGAAGCATCACTTTCATAATCTTTCATTAAACGATCAATCAACTCTTTCGATTGAATTTCACTTCCGATAATTGGTTCAAAAGTAGATTCAACATCAACCTTTAACATATGAATACTTGAAGCAACTGCTTTTAATTTAACTCCATACCTACTACCTTGTTTAACTAACTCTGGTGTTTCTAATTTTAATTCTCTGATGCTTGGATAAACAATGCCATATCCGGTATTTTTAGCCATCTTAAGCGCAGTCTTCAACGAATCCATTTCCTCTTTGTCATCTGCATATGTTGCGAATATTTTTAGAAGTCCCGCTTTAGTAGTAACCATATCACCCATCATTGATCTTAGAGTCTCTGTATAAAGTTCGTTACTACTTTCTAGCGTTATTGTAATCGTACCAGTTGATGCGTCTAATTCCGAAATGTATGATGATGAAATGTATTCAGAAGCTTCGAAATGTTCCATAATATATTCAACATCTTTAACTTTTTCAACACTGATAACACTTTCTTTTATCTTATCTAAATAATGACATTTTATTGGATGAGCATTTGGTAAAACATGAACCCATTCTGGGATAGAAACTTTAATATCTAAAACTGGGAATTCATAAAGAGCTGTTTTTAAAATTTCCATTATTTCTTTTTCATTCATAAGTTCAGCACTAATTGGTATTACTGGGACATCATAAGAATCGCTAAGAGAACGAGCTAATTCTTGAGTCTCTGTATTTGTTGGATGAACACTATTAAGAATTACTATAAAAGGTTTTCCAATAGCTTTTAGTTCACTAACAATTTTATCTTCTGCTTCAATATATGAATTACGTTTTATTTCTCCAAATGAACCATCTGAGGTTACTACTATTCCAAT
>CAZSXH010000060.1:0-6253 GCA_964611015.1 uncultured Muribaculaceae bacterium | reverse complement strand
CTTAGTTTTTAGCATAGACAGGATCAAGAGCATGTTCTGCATCGATAAATGCTGCTCTTCCTCCAGCTTTTTGCACTTCTGCAATTGCTTGTAGCGCAACTGTTGTTTTACCACTTGATTCAGGTCCATATATTTCAATTATTCTTCCCTTCGGATAACCTCCAACACCTAGGGCAACATCTATTGCTATAGAACCACTTGATACTGCATCCACTTCTATATGTTCATTATCTCCTAATTTCATTATTGCCCCAGCACCAAATTGCTTTTCTATATCTGCTAAAACTTGTTCTAGTGCTTTATCTTTATTCTTTTCGTCTTTTGTTACTTTCATGATATTTCCTTTCTGTTTTACCCTGATACAATTTAATTCTAACCTAACTTTTTCCAAATGTCAACAAAAAAATACAAATATTTGTTTGTATAACGATTTTTTAACAAAAAAATGGCTTATGCCATTTAATTTTTTGGTTTAAAAATAATTGTTACAATAAACGCAAATATGATTGTTGCAGTGATTACTGCTGATGCGTTTATAAGCATATAGGAAAATATTCCTAAGAATCCTTCTTCATAATATCCAAGTAAAGCAGCACTATATAAAGAATGACCAAAATTGGAAATTAGAACTGTAGCTCCTGCTCCACACTTCATAATTAAATCATCATATACTCCCAAAAATGATAAAAACACACCAATTACTGTATACAAACTCGTAATATGTCCTGGAGTTAATTTTGTATTATCTAAAATAACCTCAGCTATTAAACAAGCAAAGCCAGCAAATAGAAATGCATATAAATAATTCATTATTCCACCTCCAAGCTAATAGCATGAGCAATTGCAGGAATTGTTTGATGCTGGTTTATCACCGTTGGTGAATGTAATGCCCCAGTTGCTACTATTAAAATCTTTTTGTACTTTTTATTTAAAAGCATTTTATTAAACAATACTATTGGCAAACAAGCAGGACCACTTCCCCCCGCATAGGTTTCCTGACTATCTAAATATAGTTCACATCCGGCATCTGTATATTTTTTTAATTTTATATTATAAGCAGTTTCTAAATATTCTTTTAATATTTCACTACCAACACATCCTAAATCCCCAGTTAATATTAAATCATAATAATTGCCATCACGCTTTAAATCATTTAAATGGTTCTTAATTGTTGTTGCTGCAGCTGGAGCCATAGCAGCTCCCATATTATTAGCATCACTAATTCCCATATCAATTGGAATACCAATTGTTGCAGATTCAATTTTAATCTTACTTGGTTTATGACTTAAAAGCGTTGAAATAGCTCCAGTTGATGTAAATGTTGAAGTATGCTTTTTAGGAGCTCCGTATTCGATTGGATATCTAAATTGTCTTTCTGCAGTTAAGTTATGACTACTAGTTATCCCCAATACTTTTTTGGTTTTTCCACCGTCAATAGCAGTTGAAGCAATTATTAAACTTTCTACAAATGTAGCACAGGCTGAGTATACCCCTAAAAAAGGAATACCATAATCTTTAGCACTACAATTGCTTACAGCAATTTGGTTGGTTAAATCTCCTCCCACTAAAAGATCAACATCACTACTCTTTAAATTATTACGAGAAAGTATACTATCAATGACTAACTTTTGCATCTTTATTTCTGCTAGTTCAAATGTTTTTTCTCCAATATAATAATCATCCATCGACAAATCTATCGTTTTTAAATGACTCTCTTTTTCCAAAGGTCCTACAATTGTAAAATAATCATTTAAATATACATCTTTGAATTTTATACTAGCCACCGATAACCACCCTCACAATCACAAATAAAAAGGCTGAGACCACACCATATAAAATAACTGAACCAGCTAATTTAAACACATTAGCACCTAATCCTGTAATTAAACCATCTTTTTTATAATCAATGGCACTACTAGAGATGCTATGAGCAAATCCTGTCGTTGGAATAATTAAACCACATTTACATTTGGAAACCCAACTATCAAAAAATCCTAATGCTGTTAGCAAACAAGAAGTAGCTATTACAATGAGCGCAACCCATAAACCTGCATCAGCAGCACTCATGCCAAAGCTTGTCTTTATTAAGTTAAGTAAAAACTCTGCCATGAAACCTACAAAACCTCCAGAAAAAAACGCAACTATCAAATTCTTTAATCGAGGTTCTTTCGGTGTGTGCTTATTTACTAAATTACTGTATTCTTCCTTATCCATGTTTATATCACCAGTTTTATTATGCAAAAAAAAGGATTACATATACATGAAATCCCTCATCTTACTTAAACTTCTTGTTTCATATCTAGACACCATTACTTGAGTTATACCAAGTTTTTTAGCAGTTTCACTTTGAGTTAAATCTTCAAAATAACGAGCATTAATAATATCTTTTTCTAAAGTATTAAGTGAATTAATACTTTCATTTAATAACAATTTATCATCAGTAGATACATTATTTTGATCAGCAATTACTTCATGTAAGTTTCTTGCTTCTTCACTTTCTTCATCCATTGATATATAAGTATTTACATACATTAATGCTTCTTCCATTTTATCTTCATCAAGTTCTAGATACATTGCTAGTTCATGATTACTTGGTGTTCTCATCAATTCTTGAGCTAAACGAGCTTTTCCTTGTTCAATCATTTTAACAAGTCGTAATAAATCTTTACTTAATTTAATTTCTTTATTAGAAGCAACATTATACATTTCACCATAAATATATTTAAATGCATAGGTACTAAATTTAGTGTCGCCATCATTTTTATAATTTTGATAAGCTTTAATTATGCCAAGAACTCCTGCCTGATATAAATCATTTTTATTAGTACCATAGAACTTTTGAGCTATTTTCCAAATAAGTCCTGCATTGTCTTTTATAATATCCTCAAGAGGATTCATTATATCATCTCCATTATAGCAAAAGCTTCTTGTTCCTGTTTTAATGTAGGAATTCTAAGCTTTTTTATACATCCTCTTACTTTATCATTAATTCCACAAATTCTAATTTTTCCTTTATTACGTTTAATAAAGCACTTACTAATTTTTAAAGCATCCATCCCCGCTTCATCAATACTTACTAAATTTTCAAAATTATATATTAAACATTTCATATTATGTTTTTTGATAACTGGATTTAAATAGTTATTGATCTTATATGTACTCTTACGATCCAAAGTTCCTTTCATTCTTACAAACAAAACGCCCTGGTCATACTCCATTTCGATTTTCAACATATTATTATCACCTTACAAATATAGTTTAGAGTTATTTTTTCTATCTTTAAACAAGTTCGACATAAGAAGATAAAATACGACATAAGAAAAAACGCCATTTGACGTTTTTTATGTAAATAAACTATTTGTATTTAACTACCAAGGTATAATTAATACCGATAATAATTATTGATAAAACGATTATTGCAATAAGCATTCCAATAACATTTTTCGTTGCACTTTTAGATTTTAAAAGAGCAATAGCTACTGTATCTATCCCAAAAAGTAGTACTACTAATACTAAGAAAGTATCAATTGGTAAAGATGCCGAAAAATATAAAAGTCCTATAGCAATAAGAGTAACGATTAATAAAACAATACTTAAATAGTTTTTAAAACTAATATTACTTCCTTTTTTCATATTACCTAACTAATTCTAAATGGATCTTTTTGGGTACCATTACCACTTTTTAAAGTCGTTTTACTAGATAAGTAAAATACTGGTCTAACTACAAAATCACTAGTTAAGCCATCTGCATCAGCAGCACCATCTACATTAATAGCAAAAGCATCTGTTCCAGTTCTTCTTGTAATTGTCCATTCACTAACTCCAAGATACATCCAATTATTGTTCATATTTTCATCATTATTATAAGTACTTAAACTATTTTTCCAATTATCAGAAGTTGCTGCATAGGCATAATCAGCTAAATACATAAGACCTATTTTGCCACTATAAATTACTCCACCATTTCTAATTTCTTCATTATATAAGGAATCGATACTAACTGGTATGACTGAAGATATTAAGTGAGATTTTACTCTCCAGTTAACAGTTGCGATTTTTTCAGCATAACTTCCTAAACTCTCCAAGAAGGAACCATTTAAGATATTTTTATTTAGGGTACAATTGCTCCAAGATTTTTCAAATTTCCCTTATAATAATCACTATCTGGTTTACTATCAAAGCTTGCTTCTGCTCCCAATTCTTCAGAGGTTGCAACATCAGCCTTTATTAACTTAACATTATTTCCAAATACTCCAATAATACGATATAAGTAATTATCATTACAAATTTCTTCATCAGTACCAAAGCAAACATAATTGTTTGGATTTGCACCAGTATAGCGATAAGAATTATCTTTAGCACCAATAGATCCATGATAAGTAATATCACTATCTAGCTTAGCATTACTTTTTATACAACTACCAAATTCTTTTCCAATACAAGCATTAGCAAGTTCATTTTTTACAAGTTCTTCTTTTTGTAAAATTATTTTAGCATTAAAGTTCTTTTCTTCCTCTGCTAATACTTTTATTTGTAAATTCCATTTTTGAACAATTGAACTATCAGTTTTTATTTCATAGAAATTAGCAAATTTAATAAGTCTTTTTACTCCAGTAATATTAAATCCCTTAATATCTCCAACTTCAACATATTGAAGTCCATCTATAGATGTTACTTCTTTTCCTTCTGGATCTTTTATAATTAATAATATAGCATTTTCAGCTTCATAATCATTTGTAGTAATATCTAAATAACCATAATAATTTGTAGTCATACTTTTACTACTTACCTTAAGTGATGCAGTAGCTGTTGCATTAGTTTTTCCATTATTTAAAATTCCAGCATTACCACTTTCAAGTACTAATTCATCACTTATCTTAGGCATTGTTCCTACATCAGTATTGGGTTTTTCTTTATCTTTACCACTAGTAGCAATTAAAATTATTCCAAGTACTAATACACAAACAAAGACAATAATACCTATTAACGCACCCTTTTTTAATCTCACAATAACCACATCCTTAGTATCTATTACTATTTAAATATACCACAATATAACTTAAAAAGGAATAGTTTCCTATTCCCCTTTCTTGATAAAAACTATAAATTTGCTAATAATATAATTAAGAATAATTACCAAAACATTCGAAATTATTTTCATTACTTTATCATTTAAATGAAGTATTGTTACTGTTAAATACATAAATATCATATCAAGAAGTAATGTAAGTACTCTAGCACTATAAAATTTTATTCCTTCTTTTAACATATTCTTATCTTTGCTTTTAAAAACAAAGGAACGATTAGTAAAGTAAGCAAATGTTACTGATATTATCCACGATATAATATTAGCACATTGAAGTAATAATGAATTCTTCGGATCAAACACTGTGAATACGCAAGCATAATAAACAATTAAACTTACAACAGTAGTTAATACTCCAATTATAAGATAATTAATTATTTCTTCATATTTTTTGTATAAATTAAATATATTTTTCATTTTCTAACCTACCAGTTTGATTATCAACAAAAGCATACAAATAAACAACGTAATTATGATGCTCAATCTAATAAAAGGATGATATTTAGAATTGTTATCTTCTATATAATCATCAATTAGATTAACTACATTTTTAGTATTACTTTTATACTTTTTCGGTTTAAATTTTTTACTTTTATTAATTACTTCTTTTAAATCATCAAAGTCATCAAGTGATAAAATATATCCCAGTTCCGAAAAATTTTTAATTATTTGTAGCTGATGATCATTAGTATGTTCTCCATATTTTTGAAGCCTTGCTGCTGCAATAACCTTTTTGTCATTTTTAAGTCCTGCAATGATTGAACCTACTCCACCATGAGTAATTAGTAAATCACAGTCTTTTATTAATTCATCAAACTTATCCATTGGAATTAAATCAAATATCTCCATATCTTTGCTTTCGTATTTAGTGTACCCTGCTTGAACAACTACTCTATCTGTAATCACTTTATCATTAATTGCTTTTTGAATAGCATCAAGTAGACGTTTAAAACTTTTATCTTGTGTTCCTAATGTTACTAATATCATTAATATATCCACCCCTTACAAACAGCTTTTGGATATAGCTTTAGCATCGACTCCCATTGAACAATAAATAAATCTGCAATTGGATAAATAATCTTTCCAGATAAGGTTTTCGTTTCACTATTAGCAAAAGTTTCAATAAAAATTACTTTTGAACCAAAAAGCTTTCCTATATAGCACATT
>CAZSXH010000059.1:0-6375 GCA_964611015.1 uncultured Muribaculaceae bacterium | reverse complement strand
CAGAATTATATTAAAGCATAATAGCGTTAGTGATAGAATAATGTATTATTAAGTGGTAGTTTTTAGCTATATTTAAGCAAATTATATTTTATAAATAATATATATTATGTTAACCAAACTGCGTGAAAGAAAAAGTTATGATATTAAAATACTATATATTTTTATATTAGTATTCTCTTGTAAATATAATTTATAGCTTACGAAATTATCTTTTATTGCTTTAGTAAAAAAACGGATCTATTGTCCGTTCTTATTTATCTCTTTAACTTGCTATCATTAAAGCATTGATACATTTCTTTTAATAGTGGATTATTACATTCCATATTATCCCCTACTTCAATGTGCATATCAATATCATTAATAAATGGTATTGCAGTTATTTCAATGTTAGAAAAATGATATTCAAGTCTTCTAAATGTTCTAATGAATTTATCTGATAAATTTCTTTGAATAATATCATGCATTTTACAACTATCAGTAAGGAATTCTTCTGCCCTTCCCTCTTCATAGCTCAATGATTTTAAATAAGCATCAATTTCTTTAATATTCCATCTTGTTATAGATAATACAGGAATAACAATATCTTTAATTCCTAAACTTTTTAATAGCGATATAATTAAAGAAGCAGATAGTAATGTTGCTGGTGTTATTCCTTTTAGATTCTCAGGATGTTTTATATTGTCATCTTCTTCTTTAGATAGATCTATGCCTTCGTTTACTTTATATAATGCTCTATTTAACTTTTTATCTCTTGGTAGTTTAGAGTTTTGGATAGCATAAATATAAGCTGTACCATTACTAATACCACATTTGACTAGTGGCAATGGATAACCATTAATTGAAAATTCAACATAATAAGGTGTTTCATTATATATTTGTTCTTGGTTAACTTTTACTCTTAAAGTTCCTATTGAAGTATCAAATGAATAATCTGGAATACTTAAAAGTGTTTGATCTTTTATGAAGTCAATTCTTCTTTTTATATATTGTTCTGGATTAGCAAAATCAACATTTGTGGCATCACTCCAAAGTAAAGCCATAATACTTTTTAAAAATATTTTATCAAAATTTTTTGAATCACTTTCTTTATAAAAATCATAAGCAAGCATTACATATTCATATAATAATTCATTAAATCTGTCTTTATTTTTAATAATAAGCGTTGGAGCTAAAACTCTTGGGTATGTAACTTCTATTTTGGTTACGGGTTCATCTTCAATGATCGTATCAAAAATAATAACATATGTAAAATAACACTCCACTCTTCCTTTTGCTGCTTCAGGAATGATTTCATTATAAAATATATCTAATACCTGCTTCATAAATACCTCTATAAAATATTATACAATATTTTTTTTGATGTTTGAACATAAACGATTTTTGTTATATAATGTTAACGGTGATTTTAAATGAAAAAAGGCATATATTTCTTTATAGAGATTTGGTTTGGACTGGTTGCAATAAGTGCTATTTTTGCAGATTCATCTACATATAGTTTGAAAGATAAATTTTCAGTATTTATATTTTCAATAATTATTATGATCATTACTTATATATTTAATAATCATAATAAAGAACAAAAAACAAATAAAACAACTGATGCATTAATAAATAAAGAAGAATTAATTGAAAATAAATCAGCGGTTGAATATGTACTAAAGTCTTTTTTAAGTCGCTCTGAAGTTGCTTTTTATAACAAAATAAAAGAATTAAACGAAGAATATATTGTTGTTCCTCAAGTAAATTTAGGAACAATTGTTGATAAAACAAACGGAAAATACAGAAATGAATTGTTTAAAAATATAGATTTTGGTATTTTTGATAAAAATTTTAAATTATTATTATTAATTGAATTAAATGATGAAACGCATAACACAAACATAAAAAGAAAGGACAGAGATTTAAGAGTAAAGAAAATTTTGAATGATTGTAATATAAAACTTTTGACTTTTTATACAAAATATCCAAATGAAAAAGAATATGTCATAAATAGAATTAAAAAAAGCATAAGTGAGATTAATGAAGAATCATATTCAAAATAATTAATACCAACCCTACTCCTAGTCCTAAGTATATGCTTTTATTTTCTTTATATTGTAATGCTTTGGGTAGCATTTCTTGAATTGATAAAGTAATCATTAACCCTGCTACTACTATTAGGATTATACTAAGCATTAATTCGGATACATAGTTTTTTAAGAATACCCAAGCAAGTAATGCTCCAAGTGGTTCCGATAATCCTGATATGAGTGTAGCTCTAAATGCCTTCCATTTGCTTTTGGTAGAATAATAAATTGGAACAGCAATTGATATACCTTCGGGTATATTATGAAGCATTATTGCTATACTTAATTTAATTCCAAGAGTTATATCTTGGTAGCTGCTTAAAAAAGTAGCAACTCCTTCAGGTAAATTATGAAGTATTAATACAATCATATTAAGAATTCCTAATTTAAATAAATCCTCATTAGTTGTCTCGCGATTAATTAAAGAACTTAGTGTAGTAATTATTATATAACTAATAATAAAAGCAACTATTAAAAGTAAACTTGTTTTTGATATGCCATAAACACTAAAAATTTGAAAAAAAGATGTAGGAATTAAATCAAATATACTTATGCCTATCATAATTGCTATTGAAAATGCTAAACAAAAACTAATAAACTTATTATAGTTGCATGATTTTATTTTAAATAATATAGATAAAGCTCCTAGCAAAGTTGATAATCCTGCTAATGTAGAAATCAAAAGAGGAAATATTATATCCATATACCTCACCTATTAATATTTATGAAAATAAAAAAAGAAATAGAAATAATTAGTTTCTAATTCTTTTAAATATACATTCTTCTTCAATACTTTGATAAATATCCATATTTCTTAATATATCTTGTAGTAAACTATTAACTATTGCATCATCAGATTTCTCTGCCATTACTCTAGATAAATAGTAAGTTGCTAATTCTTCATCTCCAAGCATTAATGATTCCTTTGCATACATTAACATTATTAATAGTCTTTGCGTTGGGGATATTCCAGATGCAATACATGCATCTTCTAGTTCCATACCAGATTCTATATTTTGGTTTATGTGATCAATAAATATTTGCAATTTTGATTTAGATATTTTTTGTTTTAAAAGAATTAATAGTTCTGTATGATCATTAGATATTTCTTTACTATTAGCACTTTGAGCAGTTGCAATAGTCAAATACTGGATAGCTCTTGCATATTTATGAATATGATAATAGGAAAAACCTATAATTGCATAAATCCACGGAGGACATTGAGCAGATTGTAAAAGCGTAATACCAATATTTTTGGCTTTATCATAATCTTTTTCATCGTAATATGCTTTACGTATTTCGCTATATGCTTCTCCAAGATTTATTTTTTCAGTTTTTATATGCCTAATAGCAACTCTTCTTTCATCGAAAGAACCAGTTTTAAATACTTGAATATTACTTAGGCCCTTTGCTGCATTATAAAATTTATTTGATATTAGTTTTCCTGAGTTTTCTAAAAGAACAACACCGTGATATAAAGCATCTTCAGCTTTTTGAATGATAAAATTTCGATAAATCCAATGAAGTTTATAAGAAGATACTTTTGGAATAACACTAGATAGTTCACTTTTCATTTGTTCATATTCTTTAGAATCTAATATTGTATAGTGGCAAATAATTGATAAGTAAATTTCCGCTTTTTCCCATTGATGAGATTTAATAGCTAAATTAAATTTTGCTTTCAAAGTATTAAAGTCAAAGTTTGGAAGTGCTTTTAGGATATTAAAAGCTTCACTAAATGTATAATCATCATCAATTAAACCAATATTAAATAATGAAACAATTAAGAATTCATAATCAGATTGTCCAATTGCTTTCAAATATTTTATTACTTGACTAAATCCTAAGTCTAACTTTCTAAATAAGAAACTATCTCTAATATTATTAAATGAAATATTTTCTTTTTCAGTCTCTTCTGCTATATCTTTAAGTTCTTTAACAATTATAGTAAGTAAAAGCTGTAATTCATTGCTTTCTAATGAACGACCTTTACTTTCTAAATATCTTGTATTTTCTTCTAAAGCTTTATGATAATTCTTTTCATAGATCGCACCAAATAATGAATTACCAATATATGGAGTTGGCTTTATGCTTGCAACTATTCCATTATTTTGTCTTAATGCAAGTAGGTCCTTTGCTATTTGTAATTCACATTTTTGAAAATGAGTTCCTCCGAATTCTACGATTTGTTTACTTTTAGATTCAATATATTCTTCTAATTTATCTTCTTGTAAAAGAGTCATATTAACATTGATAGTTGCTCTTTGTAATTCTATATTTAATCTTAAAAGAGTCTTACAAACATCATAATACTCATTTTCCTCTCCTAAGGCATCAATTTCACGTCCTGCTTTAAAAAACATCCTACTGAATACTAGCTTTCTTATTTTTTCTTCTGCTTCTCTATTGCTAAATAATCCTTCTTCTTCTGAAGTTGGAATAATAGATTCAAAAGTATAATCCCAAGCGTATTTATGACTTCCGTTTGAACGTTTATACATTAAAGCAATCATAAATTTAAAATAATTATATGTATTTATTGATAATTTGCCTTTAAGTAATTCAACTATTTTATAGGCATTATCGTAGTTTTTACATTTAAGTGCATCAATTAGTTCCTCAAAATTCATATTAACCCCCAAAAGTAAGTTATATTCTACCTCATTTTAGTCAGATATTCAAGTATAAATTTTCCTAATTATTACCATAAAAATAATGACTAAATTATTGATTTAAAGCCATACTACTATTAGGAGGTACAAATAATGAGTAACGCTAGAAATAATAATAGAAATAACTCAAGTGCTAGAAATTCTTCAAAGGCAAATAACAAAAATAGAAATAGCGCAAGAGCTAATTCTAAATCTCGCAATAATGAACGTTAATAATTAAATATTAATTATTGATATGCGCATGAGGATGATTATTGTAATCGTCCTCTATTTTTTTATTACTTAAATGTGAATATATTTCAGTTGTTTCTAAGTTTTCATGTCCTAAAAGTTCTTGAATTATTCTTAAATCTGCTCCATTATTAAGTAAATTTGTAGCAAATGAATGTCTTAGTGTATGAGGAGATATTTCTTTATTTATTCCTGCACTTTGACATAGACTTTTTAATATTTTAAAAAAACCTTGTCTACTTATTTTATTACCATCGCGATTTACAAAAACATAGTTTGTTGTATTTTTAATAAGGAAAGGACGATAGGTATTTATATATAATTTTAAGGACTCTAAAGCCTTTTCTCCTAAAGGAATAATTCGATCTTTTTTACCCTTCCCTGTTACTCTGATTATACATTCATCAAAATCAATTTGATTAAGTTCCAAATTAATAAGTTCACTAATTCTAGTACCAGTTGCATATAAAGTTTCAAGCATTGCTTTATTACGATAGTCAATTGGCTTAATAAGTCTAATGTCAAAAAGACGATCTATTTCTTCACTAGTAAGGTAATTTGGTAGCTTTTTTTCAAGTTTTGGACTTTTAATTTTATCACAAGGATTGATACTTAATTTGTCACAAAATAGTAAATAGTTATAAAAAGCATTAAATACAGTTAAATAATGAGCCTTTGTTCTTGGAGTTACATTAGCTTTTCTGATAAAATCTTGAATTTCTTCAGTATTAAGATCTTTTATTCTTTTTTTGGTAGTAATGCTTAATAATTTAAGATTTTCACCATAAGAATCTACTGTATTTTCTGATAGTCTTCTTTCATATTTTAAATATTCAAGAAAGAAAACTATATCTGGATCTTCTATTTTTTCAATTATTTTTGTCATAATATCAGTCCTAATCTATAAACATTATATCGCTTTTTTTTACTTTGTGCTATAATTAAAGAGTGATAACTATGGAAATATTAGCAGATACATTAA
This sequence comes from uncultured Muribaculaceae bacterium, assembly GCA_964611015.1. GTDB lineage: Bacteria > Bacillota_I > Bacilli_A > RF39 > UBA660 > Onthocola_B. Next base: position 424 of record CAZSXH010000059.1, on the reverse strand, counting down.
GACCACAGAAATTGGATGATATTATTGGCCAAGATCATTTGATTGGTAAAGGTATGCCACTTTCGAATTTAGTAGCAAATAAAAAAATCTTTTCCATGATTTTATATGGTAAACCAGGAATTGGTAAAACTAGTATAGCTACAGCTATAGTTAATGAACTTGATGTTCATTATAAGTTTTTAAATGCAACAGTTAATAATAAAAGTGATTTCGATACTGCCATTATGGAAGCAAAGATGTATGGAGATATGGTTTTGATCATCGATGAAATTCATCGTATGAATAAAGATAAACAAGATATACTTCTTCCCTATATAGAAAATGGCACTGTAATTTTAATAGGTCTTACTACTTCTAATCCTTATCATAAAATCAATCCTGCGATTAGAAGTCGTTGTCAGATATTTGAACTTCATGAGCTTAC
>CAZSXH010000058.1:0-6381 GCA_964611015.1 uncultured Muribaculaceae bacterium | reverse complement strand
TCTATGAGCTTCTTCTAAGAATAAATGATATGGATTTTGTCTTTTTTTCATATTAGCTTTAGATAAATCAAATATAAAACGTGAGAATATTTTAACAAATACTTTAGCGTAAACGTCATCTACGTCTTCTAGGTTTATATTAATAATTTGAGCTTTTTTATCTCCATTTGATACTAGGTATTCAATATATTTATCCATTGGAATAAATTGAGGAGTAAAAAATGAACCAATCTTACTATTTATTATTGAGTTTAATCTAACTCTTAATATAACGGCATCATCATGTAAGTTTTGATTATGTTGAAATCCTTCACTAATTAAGGTAAATTCTAATGCTTTAGCTAAATCTTTTAAAGAATAACTAGCAGCTTCAGGAGCTATAATCGTATCAAGATCATCGTTTATTTTACTTAAAATATAATTTGTAATTAGTACTGATTCACCAAAATTACCATTAGAATCTATTTCAAAGCATTCGCTAAAAGTTCTTGTATATCCAAGTCCTTGAATTGTTGAATCAAAATTAAATTCCTTTGTATTACATACTTCAATTATAGTAAATATTTCATTTTTCTTACTTGATATAGTTTCATTACTAAATAGTATTGCTAGTAAAGCTTTAGCTATTAAGTGATTTTTATAAGCATTAGCTTCTTCACTATTAGTAGAAAATATTTTAGCTAGTTTAATAGAATGTTCAATAATTGGAAGTTGAGCATGATTACTAGCTTGTAATAAAAGTGCCATATCATCTAAAGTAAGAAGACCTACAGGTATTTGCATTGGTATATCGGTAGCATCAGTTGGATTTGTTGTAATGAATTTATAAGAATAATTAGAATTTATTTCATTAAGCTTACCAAATGCATTTTTATATTCACCGAAAGAATCAAAAATAAAGATATTAGCATTGGCTTGAACTGCATACTTACTTGAAAAAATATTTTGAACTATTCTTGCTACCCCGCAAGATTTACCAGAACCAGAGTTACCAAAAATAGCTAAGTGATTAGAAAATAGACTATTTACATTTGGATGAATAGAAAACCCTTTATAAATGGCTGATTCACCTAGAACAAAGGTTGAAGCATCATAAGTTCCGACAAGTTCAGTTAATTCTTCTTCGTTTATCATTCGGATTTTTGATGTTAAAAGTGGTTTTCTTAGTACACCATTTACATATTTACCATTGATGTATTCTCCCAGAAATCTTATTTTTATGATATCTTTCCCAAGCTCAGAAACCTCTCCAAGAATTCTTTGATTTTCTTCTTCAAAGATTACATTCATATTCATTAAATCTGATGCAGATACTTCTTTTTGAAGATTTTCAATATGAGCTTCACTTTCTCCAATATAGATAATTTTTCCAAACATGTAAGCCACTTCCTATTCTTTTATATTATTATATCAAACAATAAAAAAAAGTAAAAGCTATTTTACTTCAATACTTCTACTTTTAACGTTTATTTCGCTTAGCATGTTTTTCTCGATATTAATAAAATACATCAATTTCTTATTTGTATCTTTCATTTCTCTATCGACGGTATATATTAATTTTAAACCATCATTTTCAATGGTAACATCTATATCAATTATATTTGCTTTATTATCATAATCTAAAAAGTCTACAATATAATCATAATCATCAAAATCACTATTAGTAAATAACACTACATCGTTAATATTATAACTTTTTAAAATAGCATCATATTCCTCATAAGATTTAATTAATTTACTTTGATATTCTTTATCACTTTTTTCTAATACAATGCCATTTGCTATTGTTTTAGAGCTATTATACTTAGTAGCTAGTATAATGCCAAAAGATCCAAAAATAAGTAAAATTGCAATTACAAGAATAATTATAATAATTTTTTGTTTATTCATTTATTACCTCAGGTAATTTATCAAAATAAGCATAGCATTTATCAGTACTATTACTTTTGATTATTACTTTTTTAGTTTCGCTATTCCAAGTAAGTGTTCCGCCGCTTTCACAGCCACTTTTTTCTTCATTTAGTATGTATCCTTCGGTAGGAAAAGCGCTTCCTTCATATACTTCGTATTTTTTTTCACCATTTGCTCCATCTGATTCTACCATTATAGAAAGAGTATTATATTCTTTTTCATTCTTTTTAGAGTAATCCTTTTTAGTGCTAAAATAACAAATTGCTCCAATAAGTAATGTTATACATACAACAGATACTGCAGTTATAAAAATATTCTTTTTCATTTTATCCCTACTTTCATTCTAAATTATACAATAAATTACTTCTTTAGTAAATAAAAAAGACAAAACTAATTATCTAGTTTGTCCTTTAAAATCTCTTTAGTTAAAACTGGATTTGCTTTCCCTTTTGTTTCTTTCATTACTTGTCCTACAAAATAATCAAATAAATTAGTTCTACCATTATGATAGTCTTCTATTTGCTTTTGATTATTATCAAGAATACTAGTAATTATAGCTTCAAGTTCAGTTTTATCAGATATTTGAGCATTATCTTTACTAATATAAGTTTTAGGTTCTTTTTCTTCTTCTAATGCTTTAAAGAATATTTCTTTTGCTTGTTTACTAGAAATTGTACCTTTATCTAATTCACTAATTATTTGATTTAATAAAGATGGTACTAAATAAAAGTCTTTTAATTCAATATCTTCTTTGTTTAAATATGCAATTATTTGAACGGTTAACCAATTAGCAGCTTGTTTTTTATCCATGCCTAGATTTAAACATTCTTCAAAATAATCAGCGTAAGCTTTTTCTTTAATGATTATATTGGCATCATATTCACTTAAACCATATTCTTCTATATATTTTATCTTTCTTTCTCTAGGAAGTATTGGAATACTTTTTTTAATTTGTTCTAACCAATTCTTATCAATTTTATATTTAGGAATATTTGGTTCTACAAAGTATTTATAATCAATTGCATCAACTTTACTACGCATTCTAATAGTAGTTCCAGTTTCTTCATCAAATCTTCTGGTTTCTTGTTCTACTTCATCATAGCGTCCAGCATCCTTTAATTCACTTTGTCTTTTTATTTCATAGTTAATTGCTTCAAAAACATTACCAAATGAGTTAATATTTTTAATTTCAACTTTTGTACCTAGTTCTTTAGCATCATGGTCCATAATTGAAACATTAACATCACATCTAATTTGTCCTTTTTTAGTATCAGCTTCAGAAACATCACAGTATTGATAGATTCTTTTCATTGTTTCTAAAAAAGAAACTGCTTCTTCAGCTGAATTAAGACAAGGTTCAGTTACAAGTTCAAGTAAAGGTACCCCTGCTCTATTGTAATCTATTAATGATGCATCAGAGTAATGATCAAGGGATGCAGCATCTTCTTCAAGATGAATATCATGGATTAATACTTCTTTTTCATAATCACCACAATCGACTATTACACTACCATTTATACCTACTGGATCATGCATTTGTGTTATTTGAAATCCTTTTGGTAAATCTGGATAATAATAGTTTTTACGATCAAAGTACATGTATTCTGGTTGCTTACAATTTAAAACCATTGACATAAGCAAAGCTTTTCTTACACATTCTTTATTAATGGTCGGAAGAGTTCCAGGCATTGCTAAATCTACTGGTCTTACATTGATATTTGCAAGTTCATTATAAGAGTTTTCTGCACCTGAAAATACCTTTGAATTACTTTTAAGTTCACAATGCATTTCAAGTCCGATTACAGCTTTATATTTATTCATACTTACCTCCAGCAATCATATCTTTATAGGAAAGTAATGATTCAAGTCCATAAGCAATATTTAAAACATTAGCATCATCATAACAATTTCCTGTTATATTTATTCCAACTGGAAGTCCATTAATAAAGCCATCTGGAATAGTAATTGATGGAAATCCTCCGAAATTACCTATTTGTAAATGTTCTTCAAGAACAGAAGTATCTACTTCTTCAAGGACATCTTTAGAGCCATCAATATATGGAGCAACACCAGTAGATACAGGCATTATTAAACCATCATATGTTTTAAATAAATCCTTCATTTTATCTACAATTAATCTTCTTACTCTTTGAGCATTTAAGAAATATCTTTCTTGATTTTCTTTTTGTAAAACATAAGATCCAATAACGAATCTTCTTTTTATAAGAGGAGAAAATCCTTTAGTACGATGATCTTTCATCATCTCAAAAACATTATTACCTTCACCACGTGGACCAAAAATAATACCTGTTAAATTTGACATATTACTAGTTGCTTCAGCACAAGATAATGATACATAAACACTAGGAAGTGCTTTTAGGATATTTTTATCTATTGATACCGCATCGATTGATACACCATTTACTTTTAATTTATTAATAGATTCATGAAATATTTCTAAATGTCTTTTTAGTTCATCTGATGCTTTAGGATAATTTTCTAAATCAATTAATTCTTTAATGTAAAATAATTTCTTTCCTTTTATATTACCATCAATTGATTCAAATAAATGAATATCACTTGAATCCCAAGATGTTTGATCTTTTGGATCGATTCCTTTCATGGCATCAACTACAATTGCAGCGTCTTTTACACTTCTAGTAAGAACACCACAATGATCTAAGCTTGAGGCAAAAGGAAATAATCCATAACGAGAAATCATACCATAAGTTGGCTTATAACCTACTATTCCACAGAAAGCTGCAGGTTTACGAATTGAATCTCCAGTATCACTTCCAAGTGCAAAAGGATAAACACCAGATGCAACAGCAGCAGCAGAACCGGATGATGATCCAGCACACATTCTTTTTGGATCCCACGGATTTAAAATATTACCAGTATGAGCTGTTGTGCCAGTTCCACCCATTCCAAATTCATCCATTGCTGTTTTATTTACAGGAATAGCACCGTGTTTTTTTAAATTTTCTACAGCAGTAGCAGTATAAAATGGCACATAATCTTTTAAAGTGTTAGATGAACCAGTAGATAAGATATCTTTTGTAGAATAATTATCCTTAATACCATAAGGAATTCCAGATAATAAATCATCAGTGATATTACCACCTTTAGCATCATCTAAAATAGTGACAAAAGCATTACATTTTTCTTGTGTTTCATGTGATTTACTAATTGCTTCTTTAACTAAATCATCACTAGTAATTTCACCTTTTTTCAGCATATCATGAAGTTTTTCTATTCCAAGTTCTGTCATTATCCCACCACCTTTGGTACTTCTATTTCCCTATCATCAAATCGATCACAGTTCTTTAAAATATCTTCAATTGGTAGGCTTTCTTCTTTATCATCTTCTCTTAAAGTGTAAGTAAAGTCATCTAAAGCATGAGTCATTGGTTCTACATCATTTATTCCAGGAATATTTGCAATTAATTCCATATGATCTTCAATGACATCAAATTCTTTTAGCACCATTTCGTTTTCTTCATCTGTAAGTCCGATTAGTAGTTTTTCAGCATAATCATATACTAATTCTTTTGTGAATTTACTCATTTTATTCTCCTTTTTATTGTTAAATGCTATTTAGTATTTCTTCTAATCTTTTTCTCATATCTTCTTTTGTTTTGTTATTAAAAATATAATAATCTGCATAGGCGATTGGGCCAGCTTTAGCAAGGTTTTCTATTTCAGATATATCTCTTTTAATTGCATCTTCTTTTGAAAATGGACGAATATCTCTTTTTGATAATCTTTCATATCTTAAATTTTTATCTTCCACTATAGCAATTGTAGTTAACTCGAACTCTTCATTAAGCACTTTTAATTCATCCCAAGAATAAAGACCATCTATAACAACATCATTTGTTTTAGCAAGTTCTTTAATCATTGGTAAACGCAAAATAGCATAAGCAGCCATACCATATTCATTACGTAATCTTTCACGCATCATTTTTTCGTTTTCAGGAGTAACTTCTAGACCTTCTTCTTTTAATTTATCCATAGTAACTCCACCAAAATATACAGTTTTATATCCTAAATCTTCTAAAAAACCACTAACAACTGATTTTCCAGCTCCACACATTCCTAAAATAGCAACTATCTTACCCATAAAATCTCCTTAAAAATCACAGTTTCCTGGTGTTCTATAATAAGGTATAACATCTCTTATATTTTCCATACCAGTTAAATACATAACCAATCTTTCAAAACCCAAACCAAATCCTGAATGAACACATGTACCGTATTTTCTTAAATTTACATACCAATACATATCTTCAATATTCATATCTAATTCTTTCATTCTATTAGTAAGTTTTTCGTAATCTTCTTCTCTTTGTGAGCCACCCATTAACTCACCTACTCCTGGAACTTCAAGATCAACAGCAGCAACAGTCTTTCCATCTGCATTTTGCTTCATATAAAAGGCTTTAATATCTTTTGGCCAATTAGTTATAA
>CAZSXH010000057.1:0-6434 GCA_964611015.1 uncultured Muribaculaceae bacterium | reverse complement strand
AAGAAATTGATGAAGCAACAGATAGAGTTATTTTAGGACCTGCTAAAACAACTAGAAAAATTACTGACAAAGAAAAGAAACTTGTTAGTATTCATGAAGCAGGGCATGCTGTAATTGGCTTGAAACTTGAAAATGCTCAAGAAGTACATAAGATAACTATTATTCCACGTGGTATGGCTGGTGGTTATACTATGATGCTTCCAAAAGAAGAAAAGATAGCAGTAATGACAAAAGAAGAATTACTTGCTCAAATTACTGGTTTACTAGGTGGACGTGTTTCCGAAGAAATGTTCTTAGGAGAAATTTCAACTGGAGCCTCAGATGACCTTAAAAAAGCAACTAAAATTGCTCGTAGTATGGTAACTGAATATGGTATGAGTGATTTAGGACCAGTTCAATATGAAGAAAAGAGCGAAGGAGTATTCTTAGGAAGAGATTATACAAAATCTAAAAACTTCTCAGATCAAGTTGCGTTAGAAATTGATGAACAAGTTAGAAAGATTATTGAAGAATGCTACGCTAAAGCTAAAAAGATAATTAAAGATAATAAAGATTTAATTAATGCTTTAAGTGATGCATTAATGGAATATGAAACAATTACTAAAGAACAAATTGAATGTGTTGTTAAAACTGGGAAAATTAAACCAGCTGAAGAGTTAGAAAAAGAAGCAGAAAAAGAAACAAAAACAACTGCTAAAGCAAAGAAAGTAAAAGACGAAGAAAAGTAATCTTGCAAAAATCATAAACTTATGATAGATTATTAGGGAACGGATGTGAGAAACATGTTAGAAAACATTTTATTAGTTGTATCAATTCTAATAATTGCTATTGTCTTGTTGCAAGGAAATAAGGCAAGTGATGCAGGTCAAATAATAACTGGAGGAAATGAAAATTTATTTCAACACCAAAAGGAAAGAGGACTAGAACTTGTTATAAGTCGTATGACTTTTGTATTAGGAATTTTATTCTTTGTTATATCTTTGATATTATTCTTACAATAAGATGGAAACTCACTGTTAAGAGTGAGTTTTTTTATGCAAGTAAAAGTTAAGATATGTTATACTATAATTGTGATGGATATGAAAAAAAATGGATTTACTATAGTTGAATTATTGGTTACGATTGCTTTGCTTGCAATTATGTCAGTTGTCGTTGGAGTAAGCATGGCTGGTATGTTTGAACGTCAAAACGAAAAAAATTTAAAAGAATATACGGAAAAGTTAGAGAATACAGCTTGTGTTTACTATGAGACACATCCAGGAATGTTTAAAAAAGAAGGCTCAAAATACATTATTAGCAAAGATGAATTAATTAATGCTTCTTTAATTGATAAAGACTTAGAAAGCCCTGAAAAAATTGAAGCGGGTAAAAAAGAGTACGTAATTGTTTCTACTGCTAATTATCAAAGAAATTGCGAGTATAAAATAAAATAATCTAGTTAAAGCCATATAAGTATGATATACTTTATATGTGATAAGATATGAAGAATAAAAAGAAAACATTAGTGTGTTTATTAGTTTTTGTAATAATAGTTTTAGTGATACTTGGAATCATTTTTGTTTTTATGGGAAAAGAAGATAAAAAGATTCAAGCTTTTTATAGTTCTGTTGAAAAAGCAGCATGTGATTATGCTAAAAAAGAAAACTACAAAGAAACGTTATGTCAAAGCTATGAATCTTTATGTAATATTAGCTACTCTAGGTTAATAGAAAGTGGTAATTTAGATGCCACATTAGTAGATCCTAAAACTAATTTAAAAGTAAGTGAAAATAAAAATGCTTATGTAGAAGTATCTTGGAAAGACGGCCAAATGGTTTGTACTTACAAAGAAGGTTAATAAGATGAAGGAAAACATATTAGAAGTTCTCAAAGAAGAAACTAAAGGGCGTTCAGTAAACGAAATAAATGAAATAATTGGAAATAAAAACATTAGTAGTGTTCGTGAACTTGAAAGTGCTTTGCATGAATTAGTTATTGAAGGTATTGTTCATGAATCAAAATCTAGAGATTACATGTTAATGACCAATACAAAAGCGCTAAAAGCAGGTAAGCTTCAAATTAATCGTAGTGGAAACGGATTTGTTGATGTTCCAGATGGAAAAGATATATTTATTAAAGGTGATCATTTACATGGTGCAATAAATGGTGATTTTGTTGAAGTTGAAATACATTCTAAATTAGATGATCCAGAACCAGCAGGACATATAATTAAGATATTAAAAAGAGATTTAAATAATGTAGTTGGTGAAATGGTAAAAAGTAAAAACCGATTAATATTTAAACCAGAAGATGAAAAGCTAGATATAATAGTAAAACTTAATAAAGAAGATTTAAAAGGCTGTGTCGAAGGACATAAAGTACTTGTAAGTATTGTAAAAGAAGTAGACAAGAAAGTATTTTTAGGTAAAGTAGAAAGAATTATAGGGCATAGAAATGATCCTGGTGTTGATATTATGGTTGTTGCTGCTAAGCATGGAATTGAAATTGATTTTAATGCATCAACCATAAAAGAACTAGAATCTATTCCTGATACTGTATTAGAAAATGAACTTAAAAATCGTCGTGATTTAACTAAAGCGATGATATTTACAATTGATGGCGATGATACTAAAGATATCGATGATGCTATAAGCTTAGTTAAAGAAGGTAGTAATTATCGTTTAGGAGTACATATTGCTGATGTATCTCATTATGTAAAAGTTGGAACTAGTCTTTATGAAAGCGCCTATTCAAGAGGAACATCAAGCTATCTTGCTGATACAGTTATACCAATGATTCCTCATCAATTATCTAATGGCATATGTTCTTTAAATCCAGAAGTAGTAAGACTTACCTTAACTTGTGATATGCTGATAAGTCCCGAAGGAAAAGTAAAAGAATATGATATTTATCCATCTTTTATTAAATCAAGAAAACAAATGACATATAAAAATGTTAACAAAATATTAATTGATAATGAAATCCCTGATGGATATGAAGAGTATGTAGATACTTTAAGATTAATGAAAGAACTTGCAGATATTTTAAGAAGAGAAAAGATAAATCGAGGATATATGGATTTTGGATTAGATGAAGCTAAAATAATTCAAGATGAAAATGGTAAAGCTATTGATGTTGTAAGAAGAGAACAAAAAGACGGAGAAAAACTAATTGAAGATTTCATGATTGTAGCAAATGAAACGGTAGCTAAACACATAAGTAATATGGATTTACCATTTGTTTATCGTATTCATGATTTACCAAATGCGGAAAAAATAGATGACTTTACTAACTTGGTTACGCAGTTAGGATATCAATTGAATACAAATCTAAGTAAGATTACTCCACTTACAATTCAAGGAGTTCTTGATGAACTTAGAGACAAAAATGAATTTAAAATATTATCAGACTTATTACTTCGTAGTATGAAAAAAGCTATTTATAGTACTAACAATATTGGCCATTTTGGACTTGCAAGTAGAAATTATACTCATTTTACAAGCCCAATAAGACGTTTTCCAGATTTAACAGTTCATAGATTGTTAAGAACATACTTGTTTGAAAACCGAATTGATTTAGAAACAATTAACTTCAATTCAAAATATTTAATGGAAGTGGCTGATCACTCCAGTGAAATGGAAGTTGCTGCAGTGGAAGCTGAAAGAGAAGTATTATCAATGAAAATGGCAGAATACATGATAGATCATATTGGAGAAAAGTATAAAGGAGTCATTAGTAGTGTTACTAGTTTTGGTTTCTTTGTTGAACTTGAAAACTTAGTTGAAGGGTTAGTTCATATAAGTACATTAGATGGTTATTATAATCATGTTCCAGAATTACTTTCACTAGTTAAAAAGGATAACTCAAAGAGATATCGAGTTGGTGATGAAGTAGAAGTGGTTGTAGTAAGTGCAAATAAAGATCAAGGTAATATTGATTTTGAGGTAGTTGAGGGGGAAGAAGATATTGGAAATAAAAAATAAAAAAGCCTACTTTAACTATTTTATTGAAGATGAATATGAAGCAGGAATTGCTCTTGTTGGTACCGAGATTAAATCAGTAAAAAAAGGTTCAGTAAATCTAACTGATAGTTATGTAAGAATTAAGAATAATGAAGCATATATAATTAATTTGTTTATTGATAAATATGACGAAGGAAGTATTTTTAATCATGAACCTACAAGAGAAAGAAAGTTATTATTACATAAAAAGGAAATAAAAAAAATATCCTTGTTGTGTACGAAAGAGGGTTATACATTAATACCTTTAAAAATTTATCTTAAAAATGGCAAAGCCAAAATATTAGTAGGAGTTGCTAAAGGTAAAAAAAATTATGATAAAAGAGATGCAATTAAAAGTAAAGATTTAGAAAGAGAAAATAGATATCGGAGGTAGTATATGGCGAAATCTAAAAGAATTAAATTAGGAAAAAAGGGGAAGAATGTTATCTTAATAGGAGCAATTGCTCTAGCAGTACTTATAATTGGTATTTTTGTTGCAGTAAAATTACTGGCCAAAGATGAAGAAATTACTAAAGACCCAGTTGAAGAAACTAATACACCAGTAACACCTGGAGAAAGTAAATTAAAAATTGTTGATTTAAATAGTACATCTAGACCTTATGCTGTAATGATTAATAATATTAGTACTGCAAGAAAGGTACAAAGTGGATTACAAGATGCTTATATTGTTTATGAAATAATTGTTGAAGGAGGAATTACTAGATTCATGGCATTATTCTTGGATCAAGATACTGCCAGAATTGGATCAATACGTAGTTCTAGACATTATTACTTAGACTATGCTTTAGAAAATGATGCTTTTTATGTTCATCATGGTTATAGTCCTCAAGCACAAGCGGACTTTAAAACTTTAAATGTCGATCGTATTGAAGTTACTGAATTAAAAACAGGATGGAGAGATAAAGAATTAAGAAGTGCAGGATATGCATATGAACATACATTATTTTCAAGTACAGAAAAACTAAGTAATGGAATTGGAAGTAAAAGAACAAAAAGAAATGGCAGCTTACTTTTAAATTATAGCGTTGATTCTCTTGATCTTGCTTCAATCAGTGGAGCTAAAACCGCAAAGAAGGTAAGTATAAAGTATTCAAACAGTTCAACATCTAGTTATGAATATGATAGTGAAGCAAAAGTATATAAAAGATATGTAAATGGAAAAGAACATATTGACCAAGGTAATAAAAAACAATTAACTGTTAAAAATATTATCACTTACAAAGTAAAAAACACTAATATTCCTGGTGATGATAAAGGAAGACAAAATCTAGAAAATATTGGTAAAGGTACTGGATACTTTATTTCTGAAGGATATGCTGTACCTATTACATGGCAAAAAGATTCTAGAGCTTCAAAGACAATTTATAGATTTGAAAATGGGGAAGAATTAAAAGTAAATGATGGAAATACCTTCATTCAAATTCAACCAACAAATCAAAGCTTAACTATTTCTTAAAAGGAGGAAATATGGAAAAACTATTATCATTTTTAAGTAATTATTATTGGGCTTTTATAATTATAACTGTTATATTAATCTTTGCTTTAATAGGATACCTTGTAAATAAAAAGAAAAATGAAGAAATCACATACAAGATAAATGATAATTCTTTTAATAACCAAGAACTAAATCTAAATAAAACAGAAATAAATAATAACATGTCATTGCAAGAAATGGTTAAAAACAATGCATCAGTAACGAAAGAAGAAACTGATACACTATAAAAAGAAGAGCTATTAGTATTAAATCTAATAGCTCTTTTTTATCTTCCCCCTTTATATTTTTGGAAAAGTTTGTTATAATTAAAAAGCATAAAACATAAGGATGGTGTTTAAATGAATTTTTCATTTCTATGGGATTTATTTACTAAGCTTTTAGATATTTGCTTAGTATGGATTGCCTTTTATTTCATTTTGAAAAATGTCAAAAATAACATAAAGATGGTATTAATTGTTAAAGGTGTAGCAATTATTATAATAGTTAAATTCTTAAGTAATATTTTAAACTTATATACAGTTGGTGTTTTACTTGAATATGTTGTTCAATGGGGGCCACTTGCAATTATTGTAATCTTTCAACCAGAAATCAGAAGTGTTTTGGAATCAATCGGAAGAACTCAACTTTTAGGAAGACACAAAGTTCTTACTGTTGATGAAAGAGAAAAAGTAGTTTATGAAATAATGCGTTCAATTGAATATTTGCGTAAAAACAGAATTGGAGCATTAATCGTAATTGAAAGAGAAATTTCGTTAGAAGAATACATTAATAGTGCAACAAAAGTATATGCTGACTTATCTGAGTCTCTACTTGAAACTATTTTCTTTCCAAATTCTCCACTTCATGATGGTGGGGTAATAATTCAAGGAGATAGAATTACATGTGCTGGAGCAGTATTTAAGACAAGTATGAATCCAAACATTTCTAAAAGATTAGGT
>CAZSXH010000056.1:0-6591 GCA_964611015.1 uncultured Muribaculaceae bacterium | reverse complement strand
ATGGAAGCAAGGAAGCTCAGCGTCAGTATGTAGGCATCAACGGCGGTCTGCTTGTCTCACTTCCCAAATACTTCTCAATAGTTTTACACTTTGCAGGTGATTCCACTATTAAAAATTTTTTCATATTTTCCTCCTGTAACGATGATGAATTTTTATTCTGTTGGTTCCTCTTTTTCCTTTAAATCATCAATAGCATCTTTTAAATATTTAAAGTAATTATTCTTAATAATTGCAGTATTAATTGTTCTATCAGATGCTATTCTTTGGTTTATTGCTTTAATTTCATCAGCACTCATTGTTTCATCTTTATAAAAACTAACTTTTGATTTACTAGCATCATAGAAAACATCATCATTTCGCCATGAACCATTATCAAATACAACTGCATTTAGATAATCATCACTAAATATATCTTGTCCCATATATAATCTTGGATCATAATTAAGACCAAATAGATTAGCAAGTGTTGGTGTTAAAGTCATATATGATGAATATTTTTCAACTTTTTCACTTGTTAAAGATGAATTATAAATAAGCATTGGTGTACGGTCTGCTTCATAATCTTCTAAAGAATATGGTAAAGCCTTTGCTACGTTTGTTTTAGATATAGCGTATGGATAATGGTCTGCAAACATTGCAAAAACAGTATTATCTAATTCTCCAGCTTTTTCAAGTCTATCTACTAAAATACCAATTGATTTATCTAAAATAATCATCTTTGCCATAAATCTTTTTATATCAGTTGGAAGATTTAAATCTTTAACTTCATTATAATATCTTGTACTTTCAATACTATCTTGGTTATATGGTTGATGACTTGATACTGTTGTCATCCATAATAAGAATGGTTTTTCAGAATTAGTTAAAGTTAAATCCATGGCAACTCTTGCAAAATCTTCATCACTTGACCAGTTTTTATATTCACTACGATATGGAATACCAAGTTTTTCTACACCATAGTATGCTTCACTACCAATATTTTTATGAATTGTTGAACGATAATAATATTGTTCAGTATAATTATGCATACTAAGTGTTCTATAACCTTCATCTCTAAAGATATTAAATATACCAGTAAAATATTTATTATTACGATATCTATTAGAAGCACAGTTATTTTGAATTGTATAAAGTCCTGTCATTCCACTAAATTCATTATTACCAGTAGAACAGTTATTTCTTGGACTATAGTTATTAGTAAAACTTATACCTTCATTATACATTTTATAAATATTTGGAAAGTATTCTTTATATTCTTCTTGAATAATAATTTCATTAACACTTTCCATCATTATAACAATTAAATTCTTTCCTTTTAAAAGACCAGTATGATCATTGAAATTAGGAATAGAACGATTAATTAGATAATTACTTATTTCATTTAAACTTTTGTCTTTTTCATTTGCTATTACTTGCTTCCAATAAGAATCATCAAATTTTCTATCAGTACTTGTATTACCACTTGGTTGATTAGGTGTTACAACAATATCAGTTGTAGGTGGTTCTTGACCAATAGTCTTTAAATCAATTAAGCAAAATCCAAGTACCCCAAAGTTATTAACAGCAATATCTGGAACTGTTGGATATTTAAACAACTCTTTATTGCTTACTGTTTGAAATTCATTTTGCATAAACTTGAAGTTTAAAGTTCCAACATATAAAAGCCCTACTAAAATTAAAGCTATAACACTTATACCACTACGAATTAATGGTTCATTTTTTAAATCTTCACTTTCAGTTTTGTTTTTCAATTTCTTATCTAGGAATATATAATAAAGAATTAATAAAACAAATGGTATAAATTCTAAATAATATTGCCACATAAATGAACCAAAGAAGTCCATTATGTAATCTACTACTGCACCAAGTTGACTTGAAGCATTAACTGATGCATAAACTCCAATAAAATTATAAAATCCCATTTGAAAAAATGCATAGGCACTAAACGCAAAACATAATATCAAGATTATTACTTTAGCAACAGTTTTATTTAACCATGAAAGTAAAAAACTAAGTAGAATGCTTATAAAATTAAGACCTATAAATATTCTTAAAAATGATATTTCAAATAAAGGAATACCACTTATAAGCCTAAATGCAGCTTCTATAACTGTTGTAAAAACTAACAATATAATATAATTTTTTATCAAATCACTATTTAACACTTTCTTCATTTTCTTTCTCCACTTCCAATAATAATTTTACTGGCTTGTATGTAAGCCTATAATTATATAATATACCATATTTCTTTAAATTTTCAAGATGCTTTTTTGTAGGATAACCTTTATGATCTTTAAAGCCATATTCAGGGTGTTCTTTATCAAGTTCATACATTATTCTATCTCTAGTAACTTTAGCTATGACACTTGCAGCAGCGATAGTTAAAGATAACGCATCACCATGAATAATTGCAAGAGAGTTTTCCACTCCCAAAGGCATGGCATCAGTTAATATGTAATCAGGCTTTACATCCATACTCGCGATTGCTTCTTTCATAGCTTTTCTGCTAGCTTCATAAATATTTATCTCATCAATAGTTTTGGCATCAACAATTCCAACACCATAACTAATTGCATCTTTTATTATAATATCATAATATTCATTACGTTTTTTTTCACTCAATTTTTTTGAATCATTAAGCCCCTTTAACTCATAATTTTTAGGTAAGATTACTGCAGCAGCAACTACTGGACCTACTAAAGGACCACGCCCTGCCTCATCAGTACCACAGATTAAACTATATCCTTTTTTATATAAATCTTTTTCATATTTTAATAAGTCTGGTTCCATAAATCAAATGTTACTCCTTTAATTAGACCCCCAACAATATCATTATAGACAAGTAATGACACTTTCTCATAATCTACTTCCCCATCTTTGCTAAATGCTTTTAGCTTTTCTGCTAATGCTTCAAATGTCTCAGATAAATCAACAGAAATTTCAATATTATATCTTTCCTTTAATTTTTCCGGATAATTATTTTTTAAAAATGAAATAAGATAACCTCCGATGTCTGTCATATTAAGTATTTCGGTTTTTATCGTAGCAGTGGCAGCAAGTGGTAAAGCTTCATCATATTCATCTAATTTTGGCCACAAAACTCCTGGAGTATCTAATAGTAAGAAACCACAACTTGTTTTAAGCCAGTTAATAGATGTTGTAACACCAGGCTTATTACCAGTTTTAGCAACTTTTTTTCCTGCCAGCTTGTTAATAAGTGTGCTTTTGCCAACGTTAGGAATACCAATAACACCAATCTTAATTTCTTTATCTTTTAATCCTTGAGCTCTTCTTTTTGCTTGCATTGGTTCCATCATTTCTTTAGTTAACTTTATAAGTCCTTTATAATCTTCATTATTAGTTAAATCCATAGCAATAACTTTAAATCCAAGCTCTTCATATTTTTTTATCCAAAGACTTGTTTCATCCATATCACAAAGATCTTTTTTAGTCATCACTAAAACACGTGGTTTATCACGTAATATGTCTTCCATATCTTTCATCTTTGATGATGCTGGCATTCTGGCATCAATTACTTCATAAATTAAATCAATTAATTTTATTCTTTCTTTTATTTCTCTTTTGGTTTTGGCCATATGACCAGGATACCAATTGATTGTTGGATTTTGTCCGTTATCCATTTATATCACTTCCTATCTTTTTTATATTTAAAAGTTATTAAATTTTATTATTTAAAAATATTGCAATTTGTTCTAAATTTTCAAAAATTCTTCCACCATTATCATTTATTATATCTTTAACGCTATTAATACTCTCTAATTGGTGTCCTTCAAATTTTTGATTATTCCACTCATTCAAAATGCAAAAAAGCACTTTTTCTGGAACCTTATTACTATAATCAACTGCAGAAGCAATCGCCGAAAAACCTTTTTGCTCTGGTGTTATAACATATAATAAATAATCACATTCTTTCATTTTAATGTTTTTTTCTTTTTTTACTTTTTCATTATATTTCCAAGTGCCATTTTCTACAATTGGATTTCTATATTCTATTTCATTTCCAAGCATTGGAATTAATATATCTCTCCAATTACTGTCACCACATGTTCCACCTAAATTTATCTTTAGCATATTATTCTCCTTTTTTATTTTAATGCTAAAAAGCAATCTACTCCATTCAACATTATAACATACTATTTATATTTAAAGATATCTAATTTTTGTCAATTTTTATTATTCTATATAACAAAAAAATATTAATTCAAAAATTAATATTTTTATAATGTACCTATTTTATTAAAAGGAAATAATCTAACTATGCTTTTACCCATAATATTATCTTTTTTAATAGCTCCGAAGGATCTCGAATCTTTACTTACAAGACGATTATCTCCTAAAACAAAGTATTCATCATCTTGAAGCTTAATAGTATCAATTTCATCTAAAGTTTCACCATAAGCATAATTATCTTCAATTTCTTCATTATTTATATAAATTTTACCATCACTAATTTTTACTTCTTCTCCTGGAAGTCCAATAACTCTTTTAATAATTACTTCATTATCTATTTTTTCTTTTAAAACTACTATATCATTTCTTTTTATGTCGCTTAATTTATATAATAGTAAAATATCTCCATCATTTAAATTCTTTTTCATGCTATCGCCATCAACACGAACTGGAGTAATAATAAACGTTCTAATAAGAACTATGACTATTACGATAATTATATAAGGCATTAATTCTTTTAAAAATTTTATCACACTAAATTCCTCCTAACAAAATAAGGAAAGAATTAACTTCTTTCCTTAACTTTATACTCTTTACGCATGCCCTTAATAAAGTTAAGTTTTGCTCTTCTAACTTTACCTTTTTTAACAACTTCGATTTTGTCGATTGTAGGAGCATTAACAGGGAATATACGAGATACACCAACAGTACCACTTTTCTTACGTACTGTAAATGTTTCAGAAACTCCTCCACCTCTTTTAGCTATTACTAAGCCTTCAAAAGATTGGATTCTTTCTTTCTTTCCTTCTTTTACCCAAACGTCAACTCTAACAGTATCTCCAACACGAAATTCTGGAACATCTTTACGAATATGTTTAGCAGCAACTTTATCTACTAAATTAGCCATAAATCTACCTCCTTATTATTTTTACCTATAATCGTATTTATTAAAACAGCGGATTATATACCTTTTTGGGTCCATTTGATTATAACACAACTTCTTTAAAGTTGCAAATATATTTTATTGTATGTTCATTTCACAAACTTTATTATCTAACTTTAACTTTTTATTAGCTACAATCTTTTTACCATTATTACATTCAAGTAAGTTAAATTTATCTAAAACATACTTTTTGGCAACTGTATCACTTTTATCTTTTATATATTCTGCAGGACTATTACTAATAAGCATTTCCCAAGTAAATCTTGTATCATTAAATAAATAACTAAGTTCATAAATATTATCTTCATCATAAATAATATTTAAAGAAGTAATTCCATAGAAATAATAATCTTCATTTTTAATAAAATTAACTAGAGTTTTATCATTACTATTTACTACTTCATAAGAATAATCATCATAAATACTACTGTCAATAAGTTTTGTATCTATTAAGTTTATAATTGTTGCATCATTCTCTTTTTTTAAACTATCAACTTTACCTACTACTTCAATTACATCAAAAATACGATATTTACTTAAATCTTTATTTGTATTTACTCTTAAAACACTATTTAAATTAAAACTAACATAACTATTTAATTTATTATCAGTTTGATTATACAAAGAAAGTTCAATTGCTTCTGTTCCTACAATCTTACTAATTTTTCCAGATATTTTAACAAATTTCCCTTCATATTTATTAAATGTTTCTGCTGGGTTTGCTAAAAATTCATTAATGCCAATAGTATTTAAAAGATTTTCACTACAAGCATATTTCTTTTCATAACCATAATCTAAGATCAAATCATTTCTACATTTATAAATGCGATAAAAAGCGCTATTTAAAGTACTAACATCATCGCTACTTTTTACTTCATAAGTATAAATAGGTATTCTTTCAAATTGATAAAACAATAACAAGTCACAACCATAACTAAGCGTTATCAAAAATATTGGTGCAATAATTATTAACAGAATCTTTCGTTTCTTTGTAAATAATAAGCTAATTACCAGAAGCATTATTCCCAAACCTAAGCAAAATAATCTCCATAAAGCATATTCGTTATAAAAATAAGGGATAATAGTAAAAATAAGTCCCAAAATAGATAAAAAGATAGCACGTTTTTTCATAAGTCACCTCTTAATCTAATTATATCTTATTTTAGGCATTAAAAAAAGTTGATTTACATCAACTTTTCAATTCTTTACTAATTTAAAGCGTCTTTTAATTTGCTTCCAGCTTTAAATGAAGCAACTGTCTTAGCAGGAATTTTAATAGCTTCTTTAGTTAGAGGATTGATTCCTTCTCTAGCAGCTCTTTTTTTAGCACTAAAAGTACCAAAACCAACTAGTGTAACCTTTCCTTCTTTTTTAAGACCAGCAGTAATACCTGCGATTGTAGCATCTAATGCACGAGCAGCGTCAGCTTTTGTTAAACCAGCTTCTTTTGCAATTAA